>JALOMF010000088.1 GCA_025455635.1 Saprospiraceae bacterium
TGCCAAGGCCGAAGTGAAGCCCCTCGAAGAAGTGCAGGCCGTGGAAGGCAAGGGCCTCGTCGGCGACCATTACAGCGGCAAGAGCGGCAACCGGCAAGTGACCCTCATCCAAGCCGAGCACCTGGCCGGGGTGGCGTACATGCTCGGCATGGAACTGCTCGACCCGGAGCTTACCCGCCGCAACATCGTGGTGAGCGGCATCAACCTGCTGGCCTTCCAAGACCAACAGTTCCAAATCGGTGGGGCGGTGCTGGAAATGACCGGCCCTTGCGAACCCTGCGAGCGGATGGAGGAGAACCTCGGCGAGGGCGGCTACAACGCCATGCGGGGCCACGGCGGCATCACTTGCCGGGTGGTGAAAGGCGGCAAAATCAAGATTGGCGACCAAGTAAAATTGGCATAAAAACACTAGCCTGCTTCGCAATTTCAGCCCATCCACATGCCATCAATGCTAAAAAAAACTTGGATAAAATGGTCGAACTGGGAGTATTGGCCCATCTGGGCAGCCAACCTTCCGCTGGTGCTCTTGGTGGCATGGTACGCCCTGCGGGCAAAACGGCTGTTTTTTTTCAGCGCCGTGAACCCCGCCATCGAGACGGGCGGCATGTGGGGCGAATCCAAGTTCAACATCCTGCGGCGCATACCCAGCAGTCATGTTCCGGCCACTATTTTTGTAAAAAAAGGCACCGACTTTCAAGCGGTCATCCGGCGGATGCGGGAAGTGGGGCTGGACGAATGGCCCGTCATCGCCAAGCCCGACGTGGGCGAGCGGGGCTTTTTGGTCACCAAAATCAAGGACGAAGACGAGCTGCGCCGCTACCTGACCAACAACCCCCTCGACTTCCTCGTGCAGGCATTCGTGGAACTGCCCCTCGAACTGGCCGTGATGTGCTACCGAATGCCCGACAGCGCCCGCACCACCGTCAGCTCCATCTGCGTGAAGGAGACCCTGAAAGTGACGGGCGACGGCAGCGCCACCATCCGGCAGCTCATGGAATGCTCGGAGCGGGCCAGCCTACAGCTCCAGCGGTTTGAACTCGAAAACCCCACGCTGCTGCAAGAAGTGCCCGCCGCTGGCCAAGTCATGGAACTGGAGCCAATCGGCAACCACTGCCGGGGCACGATGTTCCTCAACGGCAACCAGCACATTGACGCACAGCTCACGCAGGCGTTCGAGCAGGTGCTGTCGCAAATGGACGACATCCACTACGGCCGCTTCGACCTGAAATGCGAGAGCATCGAGCATTTGCGCAGCACAGGGGCGTTCAAAGTGATGGAGTTCAACGGAATCGGGGCGGAGCCAGCGCATATCTACGACCCTGCCTACCCGTTCACCGACAAGTACCGGGACATTTTCAGTCATTGGAAGCAGATTTTCAAAATCTATAAAATCCAAAATACCAACGGTGTGCAACCCATGACCCTCAAGGAAGGCATCGAGCGCTTCAAGATTTACAACGAGTACAAAAAATCCCTCTCCTAACCTTCAATCCTTAAAAATGACCCTGCTCACCCACTTCCTCATCGCCTACGGCCTCAGTTTCGTTGGTTCGCTGCCCTTCGGCATGATAAACATGACGGTGGCGCACACGGCCATCCGCAAGGGAATGCACCAAGCCTTTTTCACGGCGCTCGGAGCGGCGCTGGTGGAGTTCCTCCAAGTGTTCATTGCCTTGAAATTCACGTGGCTATTTGCCGAGAACCCCAGCGTGGAGCGGGTGTTTCAGGTCATTGCCACGGTGGTGTTTTTTGCAGGGGGCACCTTCTTTTTTTTCTTCGCAAAATCGAAGCCGGACATCTCCGAGAGCGACGTGAAGCCCAGCAAGCGGGGCGATTTCCTCCGTGGCATCGGTATCAGTTCGCTCAACCTGATGGTGATTCCGTACTGGATTTTCTATGCGACTTGGCTGACCTCGAAGGGCGTCATGGTACACGACAACCTGCACGTGGTGCTGTTTGCGCTCGGCACGATGAGCGGCACCTTCACGTTGCTGATGCTGTACGCCCTGCTGGGCGCTAGGATTTTGAGCAAATCGGAGGTGATAACGAAGTGGGTGAACAAGTTCATCGGGCTGCTGCTCATCAGCTTCGGGGTGTGGCAGGTGGTGAAGATGCTGGGCAACTAATTTTGTCACCCGGCTTTTATTTTTGGCATTTGTTGCTCCGCAATGGGTGGCCGAATACTACATTTGTTGCGCTCATCAAACTACATTGTGGCAAACAAAGAAACATAGGCATAGTAGCACTGGCCTTTGACTGCTACACCTTCATTTTGGCTTTTTAACTTACTTAATTCAAATCAATCCTGTATGAAATTTACATCTACGAAGCAGTTCGCCTTCTCGATGGCGTTCCTGTTGGCAGGTTTTGCGGCCATTGCGCAGCAGCGCAACCCGCTCGAAATCGCCAACGAACACGTCAGCGCCCATTACGCCGAATGGGGCCTCACCGCCCAAGACGTGGTCGGCATGAAAGTCAGCGACCAGTACACCGATGCCAAATCCGGCATTTCGAGGGTGTTTTTCACCCAAACCCACATGGGCATCCCCGTGTACAATGCCATCAACAACCTGAACATTGGCAAGGATGGCAAGGTGTTCTTCGTGGGCAAGCGGTTTGTGGCTGACCTCGCCAGCAAGGTGAACACCACCCAGCCGGTGCTCAACGCCGAAGCTGCCGTGATTCAGCTCATGCAGCACCTCGAAATCCCATACGCCCCCTTGCGCTCGCTGGGCCAGGATGAAAAAGGGTTTTTCGTGTTTGAAAAAGGCAATATTGCGAAGCACGACATCAAGGCCCGCCTCAGCTACCAGCCCTACGGCGATGCCGTGCTGCTGGCTTGGGACGTGTCGCTGGACCCCGTCGGCTCGTCCGACTGGTGGAGCACACGGGTGGATGCCGTGAATGGCAGCATCCTCGACAAGACCAACTGGACGGTTTACTGCCAAGTGGATGGCAAGTCGTTTGCGCACAACCACGAGCATTGCGAAGCAGAACACCACCAGCACCAAGCAACGACAACGGCCGCTGTAGCCAATGGCACTTACAACGTGTGGCCTTGGCCCGTGGAAAGCCCGATACATGGCAGCCGCCAAATCGTGACCGACCCACACGACCTGACTGCCTCGCCTTTCGGCTGGCACGACACCAACGGCGCTGATGGCGCTGAGTTTACCATCACCCGTGGCAACAACGTTCACGCTTTCGAGGACAGTGGCAACACCAATGCCTCGGTGGGCAATGAGCCAGATGGCGGTGCTGGGCTTGTTTTTGACTTCCCTTACAATGCCATAGCCGAGCCGAGCACCTTCACAGATGCAGCCGTCGTGAACCTGTTTTACTGGAACAACGTGATGCACGACGTTGCCTATCTGTACGGCTTCAACGAGGCGGCTGGCAATTTCCAATCCAATAACTACGGCAATGGTGGCGTCGGCACCGACTTCGTCAGCGCTCACGCCCAAGACGGCGGCGGCACCAACAACGCCAATTTCCAGACCCCGCCCGATGGCAACAACGGCATCATGCAGATGTTCCTCTGGAACCGTTCCGGCGAGGTTTTCAACGTGATAGAGCCTGCATCAGTGGCCGGGCCTTATATCTCTACCGTCGTTGATGGCTGGGGAGCTGGTTCTACGCCATCTTTGGCAGGCGTACAGGCTGAAGTCGTAATCACCGAAGATGGTGTGCCTGACCCTGGCTTTTTCGACGCCTGCGATTCTCTCTTCAATGGCGTCAGTTTAAATGGTAAAATCGCCCTGATTGACCGTGGCGGCTGCGAGTTTGGCTGGAAAGCCTACCATGCGCAAAGCAAAGGCGCCATTGGTGTTATCATTTGCAATTTTGAAGAAACCCCTGTGGGCATGGCAGCAGGTACCTGGGGCGGTCAGGTAAATATCCCAACCCTCATGATTGGCTCGGTTGACTGCCAAACCATCCGTCAGTTTGCAGGCAGCGGCCTCGTCGTCTCCATCAAGCAGCCCGGTGTTTCTGGCGGCCCACAACAGTTGGACGGCGACCTCGACAACGGCATCATCGCACACGAGTACGGCCACGGCATCTCCATCCGCCTCACGGGTGGCCCCTCCAACTCCGGCTGCCTCAGCGGCGATGAGCAAATGGGCGAGGGCTGGAGCGATTTCATGTCACTCATCACCACTGCCAAACCGGGTGACACTGGTGCCCAGAAACGTGGCATCGGCAACTATGCAGACGGCCTGCCTTTCGACGGCAACGGCATCCGCCGCTTCCCCTACACAACCAATTTGAACATCAACCCGCTGACTTACGCCGACATTTCTGGCGAGTCGATTCCACACGGCGTGGGTGCTGTTTGGTGTACCATGATTTGGGACTTGTACTGGGCCATGTCAGATGAATATGGTTGGGACCCAGACTTGTACAACGGAACTGGCGGCAACAACAAGGCCATCCAACTCGTGTTCGAAGGGATGAAAATACAGCCTTGTCTTCCAGGCTTCGTGGATGGCCGCAACGCCATCCTGGCCGCCGACCAAGCGCTCTACAATGGCGAGAACAAGTGCCTGATTTGGAAAGCTTTCGCTCGCAGAGGACTTGGCATCAATGCCAGCCAAGGCACTTCTGCTACCGTTGGGGATGAGGTGGAGGACTTTGAAATACCTTGCGAATGCCGTGACAAGGTTTCGGTTGAAAAATCTGTGACCGATTTCATCAATGCTGGTGAAGACATTGACGTGACGCTCACCGTCACAAACTGCAAGCTGGAGACCCGCACCAACGTGGTCATTACCGAAGACTTGCCAGATGGCACTTCGTACAAAGCTGGCTCTGCCAGTGTACCCGCTACCGTGGCTGGCAATGTGCTTTCGCTGGAGCTTGGCGACATTGCATTTGACCAAATCCTGACCGTCACTTACAAACTGACGACTTCGCCTGATTTTTACTCTAAGCGAATCTACTTGGATGACGTGCCAGAGGAAGAAGATGACGTTAATTGGGATTATAGCTATGCACTTGATGCTGAACCTAATATTTTCTTCATCCAAGAGGATTACCACAACAGTCCAGACTATGCCTTCCATGCACCTAGCCTTACCTTGGAAAGCCGCACTAATTTGGAGTTGAAGAACCCGCTGACCGTCTCAGGCGACCGCCCAGTGCTGCGTTTCTACCACTTGTTCAACACACAGTCGGGCTTTGACGCTGGTTATATTGATTTGAAAAAGGCCAGCGAAAGCTCCTACCAGCCAATTGCCAACAAGTTCATACGCAACGGCTACAACGGTGCCATCCAGTACACCACTTTCGTAACGCCGAACCTTGCTGGATTCTCTGGTGCTTCTGGCGATGATTTCATTGCTTCGTACATTGACCTGAGCGACTGGGCTGGAGAAGACATCAAATTCCGCTTCCGTTTCGGTACCAACGCAGGCACAGTAGGCCCGCTCGGCTGGGTCGTGGACGATATCGAACTGATGGACATGCTTGCCTACAACGGTGAGGTCTGCCTGACCAGCGACCAAGGCGACAACGTGTGCGCCATTGCGCCGGAGGAGGGCACCATCGTGGAATCGCAGATAGTCTCCAGCGCCACCGAGACACTGGCCGACGTGAAAATGACCGTGTTCCCGAACCCTGCCAGCGACGTGCTGAACATCGCCCTCGACGCCGAAACCCAGCAGGAAGTGAGCCTCAGCCTCGTGACCGTGGATGGCCGGGTAATGATGGAGCGCAAAGCCGAAGTGTACGGCGCTGGCCAGTTCCAGCTTAATATCAGCCAATTGCCAGCAGGTTTTTACTTCGTAAAAATCAGCACCGACAATGGCGTGATGATGAGCAAAGTGGTGGTGGAATAAGCCGCTTTTGAAGGGTTTAAAGTTTAAAGTTTCAGGTTTCGGGTTTCATGGAGTGCCTGCTGAATCCAACGAATCAGCGTTTTTTCCAAATGAATTTTGACTCAGCGTACCGACTCAAGTTGGTCAAAACTGCCTCTTTCCTGAAACTTGAAACTTGAAACTTGAAACAAAAAAAGGCCTGGACGGGATTACGATTCCGTCCGAGCCTTTTTTTTGGTTTAAAGTTTAAGGTTTCATGGAGTGCCTGCTGAATCAGATGAATCAGCGTTTTTTCCAAATGAATTTTGACTCAGCTTACCGACTCAAGTTTGTCAAAGCTGCGCCCTCCCTGAAACTTGAAACTTGAAACCTGAAACTGGCCGCATCAAAACTCCACCGCCAGCTCCTTGATGGTGGCACCCCGGCTCGTCAGGCGGGCGAAATACTTTCCTTTTTCCAAGCCCCTGATTTCAAACTCGAACCGGAACTTGTGGCTGCCCCGTTTCTGGAGCCGGTTCTTGAAAAGCTGGTGCACCAGCTTGCCCGACTCGTCGTACAGCCCAAAATCCACGGTCTGGTCGCTGGCGAGGTCGTAGTAGAAAAGGCCGTTCATGGCGAAGGCTTCCCGCCAGTTGGCCGGCTGGCCGGGCAGTAGGCGGTCTTGCGGTGGAGCCTTGTACTCCACATGGTACTGCGGCATGGGCTTGCCCAGCAGGTCGGCCACGAACTTGGTCAAGGTCGGGTCGCCAATGCCCTCCAGCCGCTCGGCGTCGGTCACGGCCCACAGGGCGTACTGCGCCGAGGAGTGCCCGTGCAGCTTGTTTTCGTTGAGGTACTGGGCCATCTTGAGGAGTTTGCCTTCGGCCATTTTGCCCAGCTTGAACAAGCTGCCGCCGCCCGGTGAGCCATCGCTGGCCTCCAAGCACAACCCGAAGAGCTTGCCCACTTTCGATGCTCCACTTTCCACAAAAAACACCTCCTCCTTGGCCACCATCAGGTCTTGCAAACTGGAGTCCCCAGCCACGAAGCGCTGGCCAGCGGGGCTGCGCACTTCGAGTTTTTTCTTCGATTTGTTTTGGAGGCTTAGGCTCAGGCACTCGCCCGTATGGCCGCCCGTGCCCTCTGCAGCGACGGTGAGCAGGCCCTTGCGCACCGCTTCCATCAGGTCGAGCGCTTGGGCGTTTAGGGTGCTGGGGATTGCAAAACCGACCAGCAGCAGCGTGGCCAGCCAAACCGTTGTTTTCATCATGTTGCTAAAATTTTGTTGGTGAATGGAGCATAAACGTGACGGCTGCCCGGAATATTGGATGGGCTGATTTTGACGCTGGTCATAGTTTCCCTATCATTGCCGTCAAATTTTTCCAGCGGCGAATTATGGATTAAAAATACCTCGCCCGCTCAACCAAAACCACTGTTTTGAACCTGACGACCCGGCTCCGCAATGACGACAAGACGGTGCTCAAAGAACTCTTTGAGGCGCACTACAAGCCCGTTTGCGCAGCGGTTCAGCGCATCGTGGGCGAGCGGGGCGTCACCGAAGACCTGGCGCAGCAGGTTTTCATCCGGTTTTGGGAAAAGCGCCACCAGATTCAAGTGGACACCTCGCCGGGGGCCTACCTGCACCGCATGGCCGTGAACGAGGCGCTGGCTTGGCTCAGGGCCAAAAAGAACCAGCAGCCCGTGGAGATTGACCAAAGCACGCCCCTGCCCCTGGAAATGGACGGCGAGGGCCAACTGCTGCAAGCAGAGCTGCACACCCAAATCCACCGGGTAATTGACGCATTGCCGCCGAGGTGCCGCACGGTGTTCCAGTTGAGCCGTTTTGAAGAAAAAAGCTACCAGGAAATAGCCGATGAAATGGAGATTTCGGTAAAAACGGTGGAGCACCAAATGGGCAAGGCGTTAAGGGTATTGCGGGAGCAACTGAAAGGCTACTTGGCTTGAGTGCAGCACGTGGGTATAAAGGCCAACGATAAAAAACTGTTGAAAAACTAACCCGCAATCATTGGCTTTGCTTAGATTTGCGAATCGAAAACAAGCAAGAACGTTTCCAGCAACCGAGTGGTGGAAACGTTCTTGCTTTTTGATGTGTATCACCTCGACGAACACAATCGGACCAAGGCCCAAAAATTGACTTCCGAGCAATCGCAAGTGTGGCCGAGTCCCTAATCCTTTTCCGACCATTGATGCAGCTTTGCCTTTTTCGGGGGCTAATGTCCTCGAAAGGCTCAGGCGTCGTTTCAATGGCCGGGCATAACCGTTTCACTACTAAATAAAACTACAATGAACGTTACATATTTGACACAAGAAGGCCACGACCGCCTCAAAGCTGAACTGGAAGAACTGAAAACTGTAGGCCGCCAAGAAGCAGCCCGTGCCATCGCCGAGGCCCGTGAAAAAGGCGACCTCTCCGAAAACGCCGAATACGACGCTGCCAAAAATGCCCAAGGCATGTTGGAACTGCGCATCAACGAACTCGACAAGGTTATGGCCAGCGCCAGAATCCTGAGCGCTGCCGACATGGACACCACCGAGGTGCGCCTGCTCACCAGCGTGACCATCCTCAACAAAAAAACGGGCAAAGAGGACACCTACACCCTCGTCTCAGAATCGGAGGCCAGCCTCAAGGACAAGAAAATATCGGCCACCTCCCCCATCGGCAAGGGGCTGCTCGGCAAGAAACCGGGCGAATCGGCCATCATCACTACCCCTGCGGGGCAGGTTGAGTTCAAAATTGTCAAAATTTTCATTTGAGAAGTAGCTCAAAAAAGTAAAACATGAAAGGCAAAAGTGGGGCGAAGTGCCATTGCTTTTGCCTTTTTACTTGCTGCTTTTTACTTCCACTTTTTTGCCATGCCCAGCATTTTCACCCGCATCATCAACGGCGAAATCCCCTGCTACAAGGTAGCGGAAAATGACCAGTTTTTCGCTTTCCTCGACATCAACCCGGTGGCGAAGGGCCACACGCTCGTAGTACCCAAACAGGAGGTTGACTACCTCTTCGACGTGGATGACGACACGCTGGGCGGGCTTATGGTTTTTGCCAAAAAAGTAGCCAAAGCCCTCAAGGCCACCATCGAATGCCAGCGGGTAGGCGTCATGGTCATCGGCACGGAAGTACCCCATGCGCACGTACACCTCATCCCCTTCCAGCGGGAGAGCCAAGTGAGCGTCACGGCCCCGAAACTTAGTTTCACAAAGGAAGAAATGGCAGAAATAGCAGAAAAAATAAGGGGGTTTGAGGTATGAAGGTATGTGAAGCCAATCCTCAAACCTTCTTCTGTGGGTTCTCCTTCACAAAAGCTGCCCAATCCTTCACCTTCTTCCCGCCGCCCAGCACCGATTTGGATTGGTAAAAATGGCAGACCGCCGTGGCCAGTGCATCGGTAGCATCCAAGTATTTTTCCTCGATTTTTTGCTTGAAAATGGTCTCCAACATGGCAGCCACCTGCTCCTTGGCCGCATTGCCGTTGCCCGTCACCGACTGCTTGATTTTCTTCGGCGAGTACTCCGTAATCTCCACGCCCATCGTGATGGCTGCGGCGATGGAGACGCCCTGCGCCCTGCCCAGTTTGAGCATGGACTGTACGTTTTTGGCATAAAACGGCGCCTCGATGGCCATCTCCTGCGGGGCATACTGCTTGATGAGGGACTGCACGCCCTCGAAGATTTTTTTCAGCTTATGTTGCTGTTCCTCAAGGTGTTGCATCGTGATGACGCCCAGCGCCACGAGGCTGAGTTGGCGGTTTTCGACCTCCACGATGCCGTAGCCCAGCACATTGGTGCCGGGGTCAATGCCGATAAGGCGGTATTTTTTTGTTTCTGTCATTGCGCAGCAAAGCTAACTTCGCACCAAGTAGCCGGGAAATTTATTTCCCGACAAAACAACACAAACATCGGGAAATGAATTTCCCGGGTACAATTACTGCCGGGAAATGAATTTCCCGGGTACAAAAGCTTCGGGAAATGAATTTCCCGACTACAATGCCTACCAAACCCATCCTCAACCTCCTCGCCAAGCTCCTCATCACGGGCCTGCTGGCTTGGGCGATTTACCGCCAAGTGTTTGCGAAGCAACAAGCGGAGGAACTGTGGGCGGCTTTCGTGCAGCATTTTACCTACCCCAACATGGCCTGGCTCTTGGCCGTGGTGGCGCTGGCCCCCCTCAACCTCGCCTTGGAAGCCTTGAAGTGGCGGGAACTGACGAGGAGCTTCAGCAAAATGAACTTCTGGCGGAGCTTCAAGGCCGTGGTGGCTGGCTCGACCATTGGCATTTTCACCCCGAACCGGGTGGGCGAGTACGGCGGCAGGCTGCTCTTCGTGGAGGAGGGCCAGGGCTGGAAGGCCGTCATCAGCACGATGGTGGGCAGCTTGGCGCAGTTGCTGGTGCTGCTGGCCGTGGGGCTGGTCGGGGCCTTGTATTTCCTATTGGTGAAAATGGAGTTCGAGGCGCAGTACCTGTTTTGGGTGGCGGTCAGCTTGGCCTCGGCACTGGTCGGGCTGTTGTTTTTCACCTATTTCAACATTGACTTGATGGTGGTGCTGGCCAAGCGGGTGCCATACGTCGAGCGGTTCAGGAACCAGCTTCGCCACCTGACCGTGCTGCGCAACTACCACCGCCGGGAGCTGGGCCGGGCACTGTGGTATGCCTTTCTGCGGTATGCAACCTTCACCACCCAGTACTATCTTTTGTTGCAATTTTACGGTGTGCCGGCCCCGTGGCTGATGGGCATGGCGGGCATTGCCACCATCTTCCTCGTGCAGGCGAGCGTACCGCTGCCCCCAGCAATGGGGCTGCTGGCCCGCAGCGAGATTGCCCTGTTCGTCTGGGGCTTTTTCACCGACGACCGTGTGGATATTTTGGCGGCTACCTTCTCTTTGTTCGTGATAAACATCGTGGTGCCGGCACTGCTGGGCCTCGTGTTCATCATTCAAGTGAACATCTTAAAATCTATTGGCCTTGAGGACAAAACATCTTCGTAAAACGCTCGTTTTCAGCAGCTTGGCACTGGTTTTTCTTTTTTTTGGCTTCGCAAAAAACGGAGGCAGCTATACTCCATTAAACATGTCGCCAACTGAAATTGGCGACTACATGGGCAACTACAGCCCTTGCTACACGAACAACACCACCTACCAAAGCGGCGAGGAACTGACCTACAAGCTCTACTACAACTGGGGCCTTGTCTGGCTCTCGGCCGGCGAA
>JALOMF010000089.1 GCA_025455635.1 Saprospiraceae bacterium
CAGTACGAAGGCCAGCGGCTGCCGCAGGTCGGTATCGTACAGCGAGCTGGCCGCCTCCAGCCAAGTGGCCATGATGCGTATTTTTTTGCTCCGCAAATAAGCCACTGCCTCCTCCGATGAAAGCGCCACCATTGGCACGGTGAAAATGGCCCCCAAGCTCGCCCGGATGGCATTCGGGTTGAAAATATCGGTGTGCGGGTCGCAGACCAGCACGGCGTCCACCCCGGCTGCATCGGCAGTGCGCAGCATGGCACCTAGGTTGCCAGGCTTCTCCACGCTCTCCATCACGAGCAACAGCGGGGCGTCGCCCAGTTGAAGCTCGGCGAGCGCAGCGTTTTTCATTTTGAAAACAGCCACCACGTTAGGCACGCCCGTGCGGTAGGCGATTTTTTCAAAAACAACACTGCTGGTTCCTATCAGCTCGGCGGGTGGTACAGCGGCGTTTTTCACCAGCTTTTCGATGATGGCCAACGACGTGACAGGCTCCTCGAAAAGCAGGGCATCCGCCTCGTAGCCGCTCCGCAATGCCAGTTCCACCTCCCGCAGTCCCTCCGCCACGAACAGTCCCTGCTCCCGGCGGTCACGGGCCTTGGCGCCTAGCACGGCGATGTTTTTTATCAATGGGTTGTGGGGGCTGGTGATTTGTTTTAGCATGGTTTGTTTAAATCTTAGTCTGAAAAGCCCCTACTTCAACCGCTCCCGCAGTGCCAGCATCTCGTCCCGGTATTGCGCAGCTGAAATGAAGTCCAAGTCCTTGGCCGCCTTTTTCATCTTGCTTTCCGTCTCGGCGATGAGGCGCTCCACCTGGTCACGGGTCATGTGCGCCACGATGGGGTCGGCGGCAATGCTGAGGGCTTCCGGCTCGATGTAGTATTCCCGCTTGCCCCGGATGTCGAGCACGCTGCTGCGGGCCATGATTTCCTCCCGAGTCTTGGCGAGGGTGCGGGGCGTGATGCCGTGCTCCTCGTTGTAGGCCATTTGGATGCTGCGGCGGCGGTTCGTCTCGTCAATGGTGCGCTGCATGGAGTCGGTGATGGTGTCGGCGTAGAAAATGACGAGGCCGTTCACGTTCCGGGCGGCACGGCCAGCTGTTTGCGTGAGCGAGCGGTCGTTGCGTAGGAAGCCCTCCTTGTCGGCATCGAGGATGGCGACGAGCGAGACTTCGGGCAGGTCAAGCCCTTCCCTCAGCAGGTTCACGCCGATGAGCACATCGAACTCGCCGAGGCGCAGGTCACGCAGGATTTCCACCCGCTCCATCGTCTCCACTTCGGAGTGGATGTAGCGCACTTTGATGTCCAGCTTCGCAAAATACTTGGCCAGTTCTTCGGCCATGCGCTTGGTGAGCGTCGTGACGAGGATGCGCTCGTTTTTCACCACCCGCTCCTGTATCTCGGCCATGAGGTCGTCCACTTGGTTCAGGCTGGGCCGCACTTCGATGGGCGGGTCAATCAGGCCCGTCGGGCGGATGAGCTGCTCCACGATTTCGCCGCCCGTCTGCTCCATCTCGAAGTCGCCGGGCGTGGCGCTGACGTAAATTACCTGGTTCTGCAAACTCTCAAATTCGGTGAAACTGAGCGGTCGGTTGTCAATTGCCGAAGGCAGCCGAAAGCCCCAATTGACGAGGTTCATCTTGCGGGCACGGTCGCCGCCCCACATGCCCCGCACTTGCGGGATGGTCACGTGGCTTTCGTCAATCACCATCAGGTAATCATCGGGGAAATAATCGAGCAAACAGAAGGGCCTCGTGCCGGGCACCCGGCCATCGAAGAAGCGGGAATAGTTCTCCACGCCGTTGCAATAGCCCAGTTCTTTTATCATTTCGAGGTCGAACTCGGTGCGCTCCTTGATGCGCTTGGCCTCCGAGTAGCGGCCTTCTTTTTCAAAATATTTGACCTGCTCCCAAAGTTCGTCCTGGATGTCACGGATGATGTCGCCCATGCGCTCCTTGGGCGGCACGTAGAGGTTGGCAGGGAAAATGGCGGCGGTTTTCAGGCTTTCGATGCGCTTGCCACTCTCGATTTCCAGCCGTTCGATGGCCTCTATTTCATCGCCAAAGAAGATGATGCGGTAGCCGTAGTCCACGTAGGGGAGGTTGATGTCCACGGTGTCGCCCCGCACCCGGAAGGTGGCCCGCTTGAAGTCCACTTCGGTGCGGGAGTAGAGGCTTTCGACGAGCCGCAGCAGGAACGAGTTCCTCGTCATCTTCATGCCCTCCTGTATGCGGATGATGCTCGTGCTGAGGTCTTCAGGATTGCCCATACCGTAGATGCAGGAGACCGATGCCACGATGATGATGTCCCGCCGACCACTGAGCAGCGAGGAGGTGGCCCGCAGCCTGAGCTTGTCCACCTCCTCGTTGATGTTCATGTCCTTTTCGATGAAGGTATCGGTGACGGAGATGTAGGCCTCCGGCTGGTAGTAGTCGTAGTAGCTCACGAAATATTCCACCGCATTGTCCGGGAAGAACTCCCGGAACTCGCCGTAGAGCTGTGCGGTCAAGGTTTTATTGTGCGTGAGCACGAGCACTGGGCGGTCTAGCTGCGCAATGACGTTGGCGATGGTAAAGGTCTTGCCGGAACCCGTGACGCCGAGCAGCACCTGCGCCCGCTCGTGGTTTTGCACCCCCGACACGAGCTGACGGATGGCCTGTGGCTGGTCGCCGGTAGGCTTGTAGTTGCTATCTAAATGGAAAATGGACATGGTGGCGAAGGTAGTTTGAGCTTGCGAAATCCCACACCAAAGGTCGGGAAATGGTGGGTATAAAGGACAAAAATAGGGGTAGTGAAGTTCAATGGAGGGCGTGATATTGAGCTTAAAATCGAATATTGACCAATCAATTATTTGGTTTCAATAGCTTTGCATCCCACAACCGCCACACCACAACAAAAATCAACTACAACCATGAAAATCGTAAATTACCTGTTCGTCATCATTTGCCTAGCCTTCACGGCCTGCCAGGAGCAGGGCAGCACCTCCACCTCCACCTCCACCACCGAACCAGCCGACACCACCGCCACGGAGGCCGCAGCGCCCGCCGAATCTGCGGCGGCAGCCCCTCAAGACAGCATCGCCCCGCCAGTGGGCTTCAAGGTGTTGGGCAGTGCCAAGGGCGACCTGGACAAGGACGGCCAAGCCGAACAGGCCGTGGTCTATGACACGCCACGGGAAGGTGATATGGGCACCGAGCGGGAACTCCATATTTTTAAACTAAAAGAAGGCAAATGGGAGCTTTGGCAAAAGGCGTCGGGCGTCGTGCTCGGCAGCCAACAGGGCGGCGTCATGGGCGACCCCTTTGAAGAAGTGAAAGTTGAAAATGGCAGCGTGGTACTCAGCCATTTCGGCGGCAGCCGCTCCAAATGGCATTACACGCACCGCTTCCGCTTCCAGAACAACGACTGGCAACTGATAGGCGCTACGGTCAACAACGGTGCCCCTTGCGATTATTTCGAGGACTTCGACTACAACCTCTCCACTGGCAAAATCCACTACAAAAAGACGACGGAGGACTGCTCGAAAAGCGAGGACAACCCCATCACGAAGACTACCGAAAAGGACTTTGAGGTGAAGCCAAAAAGCCTGCCATCTATGGGCAGCTTCCGCACGGGCGAGAACCAACTCAAGCTGCCTAAGACGGAAATTGAGTTCTATTATTGATGGTCGCTGCCGTCAACGCACGACCAGTTTTTCACCAAAACGCTGCTTGCCCTCTTCGATGCGCAGGAAATAAATGCCAGCGGGCAGCCTTGACACATCCAATTCGAAAGCATCGGTGCGGCAGTTGATGTCGTAGTCGCTGACCACGCTGCCTGTTGCGTTGAAGAGCCAGACAGCGGCCAAGCCACGCTCCATCTTCGGCCAGCGGACAGTGAGCAGGTCGTCGGCGGGGTTCGGAGCGATGGTGGGCACCACGCCTGTCCAGTCCAAGCCACATTCAACGCCCTCGGTGTACACGTAGGTTATGCGACCATAATCGCCCAAGAATTCGTATTTCGGGAGGCCGTCGCAATGGTTGAAATACGAATAGTCCTCGGTGAAGGTGTAGTTCGAAGCGGTATAGGTGTTGACAATGGACTTGCCGACCAAAAAGCTTTGGTTGTCATACTGGTAAGTGAGGACGGAAAAAAAGGTCAGGGTCAGCACTGAATCATACACGACGTAATTGCGCTCGGCAGCTAGCGTGCCATCCAGGTTGTATTCGTACAAGATTCTGCTGGCGAGGCCGAGGCTGTTGTTCAAATTTTGCTCGATGAGCCTGTTGTCCGAATCATAAACCCAGACCACAGCACTGTCCATCCGCCAGACTTCCCCGGTTTGCTCGTTGATTTCGCCTGTGTTCAGCACGGTTTTGTTGCCATTTGCATCGTATTGGTAGGAAATGAAAGATGTATTTTTGAAATTAAAACCATCAAACATGTAAGAGAATTGGGACCAGATACTATCCTCCCGGCAGCCTTCACTGTAGAAATAGCGGTCTTCATCCGTTTGAATCAAACCACCTTCTTCATCATATAAACTCCCAAACCGCCGCTCGACGCAAGCCGTGGCTTCATTCACAATGGCTTGGCGTTCGAGCCGCAGGTAAAGCCCCGTGGAATCGGGCAGCAGGATGTACAACGTGTACTGGAGCACATTCCCGTCGCTATCGTTCTCCATCAGTTCCTTGCGGCTAGGCTTCCATTTTTCATCAAAATAAGCATAAGTGCGGCTCGTTTCATGGCCATTTTCATCAAAAGTATGCTCGATGCGGGTGGAAGGCTGCCATTGACCGTCGCTGAGGAGTTCAGTGGTCTGGCGTTTGATTTTCGGCTGCGCAAACAGGCAGATAGGTAAAACCAGTAAAGAAAGGCATGTGACGTTTTTCATTTGACCTGCTTATTTCAGAAATAAAAAAATCGGTAAGCGGCCCAGTACCGCTGCAAAACACCGTGAAGATAAACAGGATTTCATTTTAAAAAAAACCAAAACACCTACCCCCTGTGCTCCCGACGCACCTTGTAGGGGCGCTTCTGCTGCGACTCGTAGTAGGTGCGCATTTGGATTTCCACCACGATACCAATGGTGACGAGCTGGATGCCAGCGATGACGAGCATCAGGCCAAGGATGAGCAGCGGCTTGCCCCAGATGTCGTGGCCCATGAGCTTGTAAATGCCCAAGTAGAGGTTGATGAGCGCCCCAATGGCGAAGAGGCCGACGCCCAAGTTGCCGAAGAGGTGCATCGGGCGCTGCATGTATTTTTTCAGGAAAAGCATCAGCAGCAGGTCGCTGATGACCTTGAAGGTGCGGCCCAGGCCGTATTTAGATTGGCCAAAGCGCCGGGCGTGGTGGCGCACGTTCATCTGTGTGATGCGGGCACCTTCCAAGCGGGCAAGCACGGGGATGAAACGGTGCAGTTCGCCGTAGAGGCCGAGGTCCTTGGCGATGTCACTGCGGAAGACCTTGAGGGCGCAGCCGTAGTCCTTGAGGTGTACGTCGGTGGAATTGCGGATAATCCAATTGGCGATGAGGCTGGGGATTTTGCGCAAAATCATGCCATCCTTCCGGTTGGCCCGGATGCCCGCCACCAAGTCCCAGTCGCCTTCTTCGGCCAGCTTTAGCATGGCGGGCAGGTCGGCGGGGTCGTTTTGCAGGTCGCCGTCCATCGTGGCGATGAACTCGCCCTCGGCGTGGTCAATGCCTGCCATGAGGGCCATGCTCTGGCCGTAGTTTTTGCGGAACTCGATGAAGCGCAGGCGGTCGTACTTGATTTTTTTTAGCTCCGCCAAGGTGCCGTCACTGGAGCCGTCGTCCACGTAGAGGATTTCATGGTCAATGCCCTTGAGGGCTGCCACAAGCTGGTCGAACAGCGGTCGGATGTTCTCTTCTTCGTTATAGACGGTGATGACGACGGATAATTTCATTGGCTTTGCCATAGGTGTTTGTTGGGGGGCAAAGGTAGGGCTTGTCGGGTAAAAAGATGTGCAACAGATTGGCATTTACCAAACCACCTCTGGCAACGTCTTGTGCCAATCCGGGAACAAGGCCACCACCTGCCGCCGTAGCTTGTCGAGCAAGGCCAGCATGTCCAGTATTTCGTCTTCTTTTTCAGGGAAAAACTCCAAGAAAACCTGCCAAGCCGCCATGCTGCGCTCAATGGCTATGACCAGTATTCGGGAGGTACGGTAGGAATCACTGTTCAGTGGGCCACCCCAATGCTCCTCGTTGATTTCATCGTAGCCGTTCAGCGCACGGCTAATCTTTGCCCCAATGAAAAACATATACCAGCCTATGATTTCCCGTTTGTCGGCCACGTCCTGCCATCGGGCGAGGGTCTCCTCTTCGCCCTTGATGCCCATTTCTACCCAACGGATGGATTCTTGTCCTTTTTCGGGAAAAAACTCCTTGCCTGCTTCGAAAAAAGCCTCCGCCTTGTCCATGTATTCCTCGTGGAATTTCATCCACTGCCCCTCCAGTTCAACCACTTTTTGGCTGGGCGGTGGCTCTTCCACATCGGGCAGGTTGTCGAGGTCAATGCCAAGCTCCTCCGCATGTTGCCGGAGCATATCAAGCGCCTTGGCCATGTTGTTGGACACGTATTCCCAGAACTTGGGGTTGGAAATATCCTTCTCCTCCTCCGTCAGGCCAGCCTCCAGTTCCATCTGGTAGCTGTAGCAGCGGTCGGTGTATTTACAGCGCTCGCACCAGCGGTCGCAGTAGTTGTAGATGCCGGGGATGTGGTTGTCTTCGTCTGTCATAGTATGTGATATTGTGGCATAAACTTGAATTGACAAACGTATAAAAATTGCCACAAAAAAAGGTGATGCCACCTCAAGCAGCATCACCCTTTTTTATCAATCCATATTTTATCAAATATGCAACGGCCTATTCCCCGTAGCCCCCAGCGCCGCTTCCTTGATGGCCTCCGCATACGTCGGGTGGGCGTGGCTCATGCGGGCGCAGTCCTCTGCACTAGCCCGGAACTCCATCAGCGCCACGGCCTCGGCAATCAGGTCGGCAGCACGTGCGCCAACGATGTGAACGCCTAGTATCTCGTCCGTTTCTTGGTGCGCCAACATTTTCACCATGCCCTCCAAGTCCATGCTGGCACGGGAACGGCCCAGCGCCTTCATCGGGAATTTGCCTACTTTGTATGGTATGCCCGCTGCTTTTAACTGCTCCTCTGTTTGGCCCACGCTGGACACCTCCGGCCAAGTGTAAACCACGCCGGGGATGAGGTTGTAGTCAATATGCGGCTTTTGCCCAGCGATGGTTTCCGCCACAAAAACGCCTTCTTCTTCGGCCTTGTGGGCCAGCATGGCACCCTGCACCACATCGCCGATGGCATAAATGCCTGGCACATTGGTCTGCAAGTGATGGTCAACGGCAATGCGGCCACGCTCGTCCTTCGCCACGCCCGCATTTTCCAAACCCAATTTATCCGTGTACGGCCTGCGGCCAATGGCCACGAGGCAGTAGTCGGCTTCGAGGTTGAAAACTTCCTCGCTGTCCCGCTTCTGCACCTCCACCACGACACCCTTTTTGGTGGCCTTCACGGTGTTCACCTTGTGGCCGAGGTGGAACTTAAAGCCGAGTCCCTTCAGTGAACGTTGCAATTCTTTGCTGCAATCGCCGTCCATCGTCGGGATGATGCGGTCGAGGAACTCTACCACCTCCACCTCCGTACCGAGGCGGGCATAGACTGACCCCAGTTCCAGGCCGATGACGCCGCCGCCAATGATGACCATGCGTTTTGGCACAGCCTCAATGTTCAGCGCTTCGGTGCTGGTGATGATGCGTTTTTTATCATAATTGAACGCCTCCGGCGTAATGGGCTTCGAGCCAGTGGCGATGATGGTCTTGTCGGTCTCGATTTCTTCGGTGGTACCATCCGCCTTTGCGACGCTGATTTTATTGGCATTCACGAACGAGCCGTGGCCCTTGAAGACATCAATCTTATTTTTCTTCATCAAAAAATCAATGCCCTTGTTGTTGGCGTCCACCACTTCGGCCTTCCGCTTTATCATCTGCGGCATGTTGACCTTGAGGCCGCTCACGCCGATGCCGTGCTGCTCGAACTTGTGCTTGGCATTGTGGTAGTGCTCACTGCTGTCGAGCAGGGCCTTGGAGGGGATGCAGCCCACATTGAGGCAGGTGCCGCCGAGCACGCCGTAGCGCTCGATGATGGCGGTCTTGAGGCCCAATTGGGCACAACGTATGGCGGCCACATAGCCGCCGGGGCCGGAGCCGATGACGGTAACGTCGTATTTCATGATTTGGATTGTTTGATTGTTGAGATTGTTTGATTGTTGAGATTGTTTGATTGTTGAGAGTTGCTGGCAAACAATCCAGCAATTCAATAATCAAATAATTTTTCATTCACCGCCACTCGGCGGAGCACCACCACCCGGCGGATTGCCGCCACGTCCACCACCGCCGCCACGCCCGCCACGGCGGTTTTTGCCGCCACGTCCGCCACGGCGGTTGCCGCCTTCCCGGCGCTCGCCAGTTGGGGCATCGCCTTCTTGACCGGGCTGCCTTGGCTCCCTAGGCTCACGAGGTTCCCTCGGTGCTTGCGGCTCACGGGGTGGCCTTGGTTCACGGGGTTCTTGCGGTTTGGCTTGCGCATTGGCATCGCCACCGCCACTTGGTCGGCGGTCGCCACGGTCACGGCCCCTGCCACGGTTGCGGTCACGGTTGTTGCCACCACCTTCTTTGCGCTCGCCAGTTTGAATGCCTTCGCCTTCGCCGCCTTCGGTGGATTTGCTTTCAGGGCGGGCTTCCCTTGAACGGCCTTCACCCCCACGGTCGGCACCGCTTGGCTTCTTCTTTTTCTTTTTCTTTTTGCGCTCGTCGGGCGGCAGTTCCACCACGCCGGTGAGGTCGCCAGCGTTGTATGCTGGCTCGTCGTCGTCCACGTTGGTATTGTCGGTGACCACGGCGAGTGAGGCAAGGCTTTCGGGTAGTTCGCCCTTTTTGATGGCGTCCCGCACGCTGCGCACCTGCGCAATGGCGAGGGCAAACAAGGCGCCCCGGCCCCGGTCTTTTTCATAACCATAGTACATGAGGCCCTTGAAGATGTCGGTCTTCACGAGCGTGGCCATGCCCTCTTTGGTCTTGAGCTTGTCGGCGTCGTCGGGGAAACTGGACAGCGCCTCCATGTAGGTGTCGAGTTCGTAGTTGAGGCAGCATTTGAGGCGACCGCATTGCCCAGAGAGCTTCGCCTGGTTGATGGCGAGGTTCTGGTAGCGGGCGGCTGCCGTGCCCACGGTCTTGTAGCTGGTGAGCCAAGTGGAGCAGCAAAGCTCCCGCCCGCAGGGGCCGATGCCGCCTACCCGTGAGGCTTCCTGCCGGGCACCGATTTGCCGCATCTCGATTTTCATCTTGAAGTCCTTGGCAAACTGTCGAATCAGCTCCCGGAAGTCAACCCGGCCATCGGCGGTGTAGTAGAAAGTGGCTTTTTTGCCGTCGCCCTGGTACTCCACATCCCCGATTTTCATGTTGAGATTGAGGCTTCGGGCAATGGCTCGGGCACGTATCATCGTCTCTTTTTCGAGGTTGCGTACCTCGTCGAGTTTTTCGAGGTCACGCTCATTGGCCTTCCTGACAACTTTTGGGAAATAGCCGTCCACTGGAATGCGCTTCTTGCGCATTTGCAGGCGCACCAGTTCGCCGGAGAGCGAGATGCGGCCTACGTCGCAGCCCGCTTGGGTATCCACCACCACCATGTCGCCCGTGGTGGCACGGGTGTAGGGCTGGTTGAAATAAAAAGCTTTGCGTGAGCCATTTTTGAAACTGACTTCCACGACCTGAAACGGGTCAACGTCCTCGATTTCCATCGTCGTGAGCCAATCGAAAGTATTGAGCCGGTTGCAGCTGCCGCTGGCGCAACTGCCTTTGCTGCCGCAGCCCGAAGGCGCCCCGGCTTCTTTAGAACCTACTGAACATCCTGCGCATGCCATATAATTGGAAATTGGGAAATTGGGAAATTGGAGGTTGAGAAATCGGGAAATTGGGAAATTGGAAACTGGGCAGCCCAAATTTCCTTATTTCTTAATTTCCTAATTTCCCAATATCTAATTTCTCAATATCTTATTTAGTTGTATCGAGGCATCCAAAAAAAGCAGCTTCTGGTTGGCGTTCCGTTCGATGTGGAACGAGCAGTCGTTGAAGAGCTTCGTGATGCGCTCGATTTGCCCAAACCCGATGATTTTGCTCAGGTTTTGGGCGGTTTTGAGTTCTTCCGGCGGCAGCCTCACTTGGTCGCTTCCGGTGGTTTTAAGGAGCATGTACTCCCGCATGAAATGCAGGGCGTACTGAAGGAACTGCTTTTGGTTTTCACGGCCAAGGTCGGCAAAAGTTTCCGTCCAAGCTGCCATGTCCACGCCATTTCCTTGGTAGCACTTGCGGAGCCAATCCAAAAACAGGTTTGAATTGTCTTTGAGCGGCTGCGCCGCAATGCTCAGGGCCTCGTTGAAATCGCCTGCCGCCAAATGGGCGATGGAGCGGGCCTTGTCCGAAGTCAGTCCTTTTTGCTGTATCAATCCTGCCTCCACTTCCTCGTCGTTCAGGCGGTTCACCTTCACGAGTTGGCAGCGGGAGAGGATGGTATTCAAAATCAGTTCCTGATTTTCCGCCACGAGGATAATCAGGGTGTCGTCGGGCGGCTCCTCGATGAGTTTCAGCAGGCGGTTGCCCTCCTTGCCGAGGTACTCCGGCAGCCACATCACCAGTATTTTGTAGCGGCCCTCAAAGGCTTTCAGGCTCAATTTTTTGATGATGCTGACGCACTCCTCTTTGTTGATATTGCCCTGTTTGTTCTCCGCACCGATGCGCTGGAGCCACTGGTTCACATCGAGGTACGGGTTTTCGGCCATTGCCTTCCGCCAGTCGGCGATGTGGTGGTCGCTGATGACGTTGGCACCCACGGTCGGGAACGAGAAGTGCAGGTCGGGGTGCACGAGCTTTTCCACCTTGCTGCACTGGCTGCATTGGCCGCA
>JALOMF010000588.1 GCA_025455635.1 Saprospiraceae bacterium
GAGCAATCTACGCATTGTAGTAAAGTATATTTCGTGGTCAAATTGTAATTTAGCGCCGTTATGCTTTACCTAACACCCATTTTCAAATGAAAAACATCCTGTATTTATTGCTAGCCCTGTTTGTTTCAATCCAAGTCACAGCACAGTCGGATGCCATCAAAAACCTGGAGAAAACGACCTTGAAGCAAACGGGCGAAGACTTCGTCAACAACGCCCTCACCATCGCCGACTGGCTCTACGCCGAGGGTTTTTATGAAAAATCGGTGGAATGGGCCGACAAGGCTGAGGCCGCCGCCAAGAAACTGAAGAACAATGCCTACGTCGCCATCAGCCTCAACCAAAAAGGCAAATCGCAGGCTAAACTGCCCGGCAGGTCGAAAGCGAAGGCGTACAAAACCTTCGAGGAGAGCAATGAACTGACCACCGACGCCGACCTGAAACTGGATAACTTGCTGAACATGAGGGACTTGGCCAAGGCATTGGACAAGAAAAAAGACCTCGCCGCACTGGAGCGGGAAATCGCCGTGCTGAACGGCGGCGATGCCAGCGTGACCTCCACGAGCAGCGGCGGCCTGTTTTCCAAGCGCAAAAAAGCACAGGAAGAAATGGAAAAGGCGCAGGCGCAAAACCAGCAATTGTCGGCGGCAGTAACCAATCTTTCGCAAGAGAAGGAGAGCCTGTCAAAGGAAAAAGCGACGCTCGCAAAGCAGCGACAGGGGCTTCAAAAAATGATAGCGGCCAAGGAAGCCGCCATCCAGAACCTCTCTGCGGAGCAAATCAAGCAGCAGCTCCTGTTTTCGGAGCAGTCCCGCATGCTCGACTCGATGCAGTACGCCGGGGCGCTCGACTCGATGGAGCTGGCGCAAAAGGACATGGTCGTGCAGCAGCAGCAAGCCGAATTGGCAAGAAAAGAAGCTGAAATCAGCCTGAAAAACAGCCAACGAAACCTGCTGCTGGCGCTGGTGGGCTTGGTGGCCATCTTCGGTGGGGCGCTGTTCCTGCGCTACCTGACCATCAGCAAGCACAACGCCGTACTGGCCGAAAAGAACCGAATCATCGAAGAAGAACGCAAGCGCTCAGAAGAGCTGCTGCTCAATATCCTGCCCGCCGCTGTGGCCACAGAACTGAAGCAAAACGGCTCGGCGCAGGCCCGCCGCTACGACAATGCCACGGTGCTTTTTACTGATTTTCAAGGGTTTAGCGCCATCTCCAAGCAGCTATCAGCGGAGCAGCTCGTGAGCGACCTCGACTATGCCTTCAAGCATTTCGACCAAATCATCGGCAAGTACAACCTCGAAAAAATCAAGACCATCGGCGACGCCTACATGTGCGCTGGCGGCCTACCCGACAAGGACGGCCACCCCCGTGACGTGGTGCGGGCGGGCTTGGAAATCCAGCAGTTTTTGAAAAAATGGAACGTTGAGAAACGGAAGGCGGGCGAGTCGCCATTCGAGGCACGAATCGGGGTGCATACCGGGCCGCTGGTTGCCGGGGTGGTCGGCTCCCGCAAGTTCGCCTACGACATCTGGGGCGATACCGTGAACGTGGCCTCCCGCATGGAGACCAGCGGTGAGCCGGGCCTGGTGAACATCTCGGCCAGCACTTTTTCCTTCGTGAAGGATGATTTTAAATGCGAGTACCGGGGCAAGGTGCCAGCGAAGAACGTGGGGGAGGTGGAGATGTATTTTGTGCGGGATTAGCGGTTTCAAATACTTGGGTCTTATTTTCAAATGGCTTACCTTTGAAAAAACATTATCAATGGAGAGCATAACTGGAAAAATCACAAGGTACGAGCAAGTCATTATCTCCTATCTCGATGAATTGGCTGAAGAGCGGAACACTGCACTCGGAGGTTCGCCAGATTGCAATGTCATTGCAGATACCAAAAATCATCACTACCAACTAACTCGAATTGGCTGGCATGGCCGCAAGTATTACTTTGTAGTGTTGCTGCATTTCAGCATTAAGCCGGACGGCAAGATTTGGTTGCAACAGAACAATACAGAGGTATTGGTAGGCCAAGAACTCGAAGTTAGGGGTATTGATAAAATGGATATTGTGGTGGGATTTAGGCCGGAGTACCTGCGGGAGGCTACGGGGTATGCAGTTGCGTGAACTTAAATTGGCAATGAAGAACGTGGGGGTGGGGTAAGGTTTTGTTGACAGGTTGGCAAAAAACATTTTAAGATTTAGGGCTTTTAGTAGTTTTGGCCGTTGGAATTTGCTGGGATTATTTTTTCCTTATGAATTCAGGAGTACATAAGCTTCCTGTTGCCACACTACCATATTGTAAAACTATATTTTCTTTATATACCATTTGTGTGCAATCGTCCGAATACTCTTCTTTTTGTTTGTCTGTCAAATCATCATCAAAAACTAGAAAGCTTAGAAGCGCCATTCCACTAAATCCATATTCGATTTCAACTGGTTTTCTGTTGCAAATACCAATACAATCAGCGGTATTCAATTTCTTGTACAGGTTTTTAAAAGTTTCTCTATTCCAATTTAGTTTTTCGGTTACAAATTCCAGTGATTTCGTTTCATCGTTTTTTTGTATTTTATAGTCAGTTTGAGTTGGGTTTTTATAGGTGTCTAAATCAACATCCCATTGCCCAAATAAGTCTTCTGTTTTGGTCGAACTCGCATTAAGTTCGTAAACAAATAAATCAATATTATTTGAAGAATTATATTGAATTCTGATGATGTAGTTTGGCGGAACTATCTCATTGAAATAGTCTTTCAATTCTTTTATTTCCTTTGATTTTTTGTCAATATTGTTTTTCATACCCTCTATTGAATTCATTCCACAACTTGAAAAGAACACGAAGGTTATTATAATACTTATCTGATGATATGGTTTCATTTTTATTAATTTCATTCAGTTTATCAAGAAATGCAACACCGTATTTATTCTAAACTGTGCATAATTCGCATT
>JALOMF010000589.1 GCA_025455635.1 Saprospiraceae bacterium
TTCAAAATAGCCGAAGCTGGTAAAAAAATTGAAAATATAATCGAAGTAATTGATGCGGTAGGGCAGCCGCATATCGTGCTGAAAAAAGCTAAGGTGCTCATTTTCAAACTGTTGTGCGAATCGAATACTCTCCTCGGCAATATCGAGGCCAGTCACCTTGTACTGTTTGGAAGCAAGGTAGCGGGAGTAGCGGCCCTTGCCGCAGGCGAGGTCGAGCACAGTGGCGCCATCCAACGGGCGCAGCTCGGTGAGCAACCTGTCAATGAAGTTTTTGGCCTCCTGCTCGTCCCTGTTTTTGTAAAGAAGGTGGTAGTAGGGAGAATTGAACCAATTCTTGAACCAATCAGATTTTCCGTTTTCCAATAGCGCTGTTTTTAGATACTAACTTTGATTTTTGTCGGGCAAAGATAGGCAGGCACGACACAAGTTTTGCCTACATTTGCAATCCACATACACCTAACCAGCACTAAAATATGAGGATTTATCTTGATAATGCAGCTACTACGCAACTTCTGCCAGCGGTCATCGAAGCCATGTGCAATGTGATGGAATCGCACTACGGCAACCCATCCAGCATCCACGCCGAGGGCCGGGCCATGCGGGCCGTCATCGAAGAGGCACGTAAAAAAGTTGCAAAGCTCATCGGCGCCAGCATCGGCGAAGTTTTTTTCACCAGCGGCGGCACTGAGAGCAGCAACATGGCCCTGAAATGTGCCGTGCGTGACCTCGGCGTTCAGCGAATCATCAGCCAGCCCATTGAGCACCACTGCGTATTGCACACGCTCGAAGTCCTTGAACATCAGGGAGTTGTGGTGGAAATGGTGCGGGTGGACGACCGTGGCCGCCTCGACTATTACCACCTAGAGGAGCTGCTACAAAACGACCTCGGAACCCGTACCCTCGTCAGCCTGATGCACGCCAACAACGAAATCGGCACGATGACCAACATGGAGCGCATCAGCCGCCTCTGCGAAAATTACGGCGCCTACTACCACTCCGACACCGTGCAGACAATGGGGCATTTCCCCTTTGATGTTTCAAAAACAAAAATCCACTTCCTCACGGGCGGGGCGCACAAGTTCCACGGGCCGAAAGGGGAGGGCTTTATCTACATCAACCACGAAGCAATGCTCAAGCCGTTCATTGACGGGGGCGGACAGGAGCGCAACATGCGGGGCGGCACCGAGAACGTGTACGGCATCGTAGGGTTGGCCAAGGCGCTGGAACTGGCCTGTGAGCACCTCGACGAGCACCGCAGCCACATCGAGCAGTTGCGCAGCCACCTGATGCAACGCCTAAAGGAGGAATTCGAGGATGTAAAATTCAATGGCGACCTAGATGGGGACTCGCTCTACACGGTGCTCAGTGTGTCTTTTCCGCCTTCGGCAAAATCGGACCTGCTCCTCCTCCTGCTCGACATCGCTGGGGTGAGCGCCTCTGGGGGCAGTGCTTGCAGCTCCGGCGCTGAGGCTGGCAGCCACGTGCTCGCTGCCATCGGCGCCGACCCTGCCCGCAAGACCATCCGCTTCTCGTTTTCCCACCTCAATACTATTGAAGAAATGGACGCCTTGGTGGAAAAATTGAAGGGCATTGTTGAACCAAAAAAAATGGAAATGGCCGCAATGGCTTGATTTTCAACAAACTATTAATTGTTGGGAAGGATGCTGACTTGACAAAATGAACATGATTTGAACAGGTTTTTTCATACCAAATCTGTTCAAATCATGTAAAATCAGTTCAATCAGCGTCCCATCAAACCTCGAATATCTTCGCTATGCACCACACCAAAATCGCCGGAATCGGCTTCTACGTTCCCGAACACACCGTCACCAACCACGACCTCATGCGCCACATGGATACCTCTGACGAGTGGATTCAGGAGCGAAGCGGCATCGTGGAGCGCCGCTTCGCCAAGCGCCACGAAGAGACCACCAGCGTGCTCGGTGCCAAGGCGGCCCGCATCGCCATCGAGCGGGCGGGCATCACGCCAGCCGACGTGGATTTCATCATCTTCGCAACCCTCAGCCCCGACTATTTCTTCCCGGGCTGCGGGGTGCTGCTGCAACGGGAACTGGGCATCACCCACACCGAAATCGGGGCGCTCGACATCCGCAACCAATGCTCCGGCTTCGTGTACGGCCTCACGGTCGGCGACCAGTTCATCCGCTCCGGCATGTACAAAAACATCTTGCTGGTGGGGGCCGAGGTACACTCGATGGGCCTCGACTACTCGACCCGTGGCCGCAACGTGACCGTGCTTTTCGGCGATGGGGCAGGGGCTGTCGTGCTGCAACCAACCGATGAACAAAACCAAGGCATCCTCACCTCCAAACTGCACTCCGACGGCACCCACGCCGAGCAGTTGGCCTTCATCAATCCCGGCTGCCACAGCGGCTACCACGACAAGGAAACGGACTTCGGCTATGACGAAAGCGTGGAGTTTGGCGGCCTGTTTTTGACCCAAAAAATGATGGACGAGGGCATGACCTTCCCGACGATGGATGGCCAGCTCGTGTTCAAAACTGCGGTGACGAAGTTCCCAGAAGTCATCAAGGAAGTGCTCGACGACCAAGGCTTGACGCCCGCCGATATTGACCTTTTTATACCGCACCAAGCCAATTTGCGCATCAGCCAGTTTGTGCAAAAAAAGCTGGGCCTGCCCGACGACAAGGTTTGGAACAATATCCAACGCTATGGGAATACCACTGCCGCTACCATCCCGATTGCGCTTTGCGAAGCGTGGGAAGCTGGCAAGGTGAAGAAGGGCGATTTGATTTGCATTGCGGCCTTCGGCAGCGGCTTCACATGGGGTGCGTCGCTCATCCGCTGGTAGCCGGGAAATTCATTTCCCGGTATATTTAACTGTCGGGAAATGAATTTCCCTAGTACATGGCTACTTAAACAACAGCCCCACCGTAAACGATAAACTCT
>JALOMF010000590.1 GCA_025455635.1 Saprospiraceae bacterium
CTTCTTGCGCTTGCGTATTTTCATCGTAAAGGAAAAAAGCAGCGTTTGTATTGGTGTAAAAACCCCGGTAATGCGTGGCGATGGCAGGCACGTCGGGGTCAACGCCCGTGTCGTTGGTGAAGGCAAGTTGGCCGTAGCCCGTGTAGCCCATTGCCCACAGGGCCGGTGCTTCAATCACGCTGAGGCCCCGTTCCCGGTTGTTGGGTTCGAGCATGGGCGGGGCGGGCTTCATGCTGAAAGCCTCCATTTCCAGCTTGCCGTTCAAGCCTATCCACGCCACGTCGGGGCGCTGGCTCAACTCGGCAATCAAGTCGCTTTTCAGCTCCGCAAAAATGGCATTGGCCACCCAGAAACTGTTCACTGCGGCAGGTTTTGAAGCGGGCGAATTTTTCAAAAAAGCCAGCAGTTCGCCTTGTGTGGCCGCTGTTTTTTCTTTTAGGGCTGAAATGACGGTCTCGGAGCGCTGTGCTGGCAATGCCCGCTGGGCGGCGAGCTGCTCGTCCAAGGCGTAGAGGTCAACCCGGTCGCTCAGGACGATGTTGACGGAATGGAAGGCGTCCGGCTCGGTCGCCATCCGCTCTAGCAGTTTTTTGGCAATTTTTTCGGGGTTGAAATTTTGCGCAGCAACCGAAAAAGGGGTGTGTAAAATACTGATAACCAACAGGGTGTAAAATATTCTCATCATTGCAGGATTTACAGTGGTTTGGCACTTTGGTGTTTGATGTTTTTTGTGAAACAAAGGGAATCGGAAATTGTCAAAAAATAATTGAACAGCATGGGCCGTAGCGAGGTATGAGGACAGGCCAAAGGTAATTGCTTCCGGCTTTTATGGGTCGCCAAATTCCAAGATTTCTGCCATTGCCCGACCAAAGCGGGCGTACCAACCAACCCATTGAAGCGCAACCCGACACTTTTGATGAAATTTGGCGCTGCGCAACGACAAGTTTTGCCCCATTGGGCACGTTGTGTAGCTTTGCCACTTGATTTGTGAACCTTGGATTCGGCGATGGACTTTCGTTTCCCTGTTTCACAAAAAAACAAATACCAGGACCAACGGATTCGTGCAGCCGCTGCCGCAATCCGCAATCCGCAATCCGCAATCCACCTGTGTCAGTTAAAGTACAGCATTTGACCAAGGAATACGGCCCGCAGAAGGCCGTCAGCGATGTCAGTTTTGAGGCAAAAAAAGGCGAGGTGCTCGGCTTCCTCGGCCCCAACGGCGCTGGCAAAAGCACCACGATGAAGATACTGACCTGCTTCATCCCGCAGACGGCGGGCAAGGCCGAGGTCTGTGGCTTCGACGTGGAGGCCGACCCGCTCGAAGTGCGCCGCCGGATAGGCTACCTGCCGGAGCACAATCCGCTTTACAAGGACATGTACGTGCGGGAGTACCTCGGTTTCGTGGCCCGTTTGCACAAAGTGCCCAACGTGGAGCGCAGGGTGGGGGAGATGGTCGAACTGACGGGCTTGGGCCGGGAGCAGCACAAGCTAATCGGTTCATTGTCAAAGGGTTATCGGCAGCGGGTGGGCTTGGCGCAGGCCATGCTCCATGACCCCGAAGTGCTCATCCTCGACGAGCCAACGAGCGGCCTCGACCCCAACCAGTTGGTGGAAATCCGAAGCGTCATCAAGCAGTTGGGCCGGGAGAAGACCGTGATTTTCAGCACGCACATCATGCAGGAAGTGACGGCGCTCTGCGACCGGGTGCTCATCATCAACAAGGGCAAAATCGTGGCGAACGACTCCATCGAGCACCTGCAAAACCGCTCTGGCGGCGGCGAGCTGGTGGTGACGGTGGAGTTCCAGCAGTCGGTGGCGGCGAGCAAGCTCCAGCAAATCCGGCACGTGAAGCGCACGGCGCAGCTTGGCGGCAACCGCTGGCAAATCATCGCCGACTCCAACCACGACATCCGGGCGGATGTGTTCCGTTTTTCGGTGGACAACCAACTGACCCTGCTGGAAATGCACAAGGAAGTGGTGAGCGTGGAAGATGTGTTTACGCAGTTGACGAAGTAGGATGGATTGCTTGATTGCTTGATTGTTTGATTGCTTGATTGTTAAATTGTTAAATTGTTTGATTGTTGCCTGTGAAAAAAACATTGCAAATATTGGTTTTGGTGGCCTTTTTTGGGGCTTCCCTGTTCGGCCAAGACTCGGTGCTGCTGACCAAGAATTTCCCTTTCAAGGATGGGGTCTATCTCAGCTTTGCGGAGCTACAATCCAATCGCCCAGCGTTTGCGCTGTCAGCTGTGGAAATGCAGTCGTTCACCAATCCCCAAACTTCGCTGACCCAGGTCACGGGCATTGTACTGAAGGACAGCCGAACACCGCTTCCGCTGGATTCCGTTTGGGCCATTTGCTTGGACGGCGTGCCTTCGCTGCGGGTGCCAGGCACGGAAATCAACCGGGACGAACCCAATTTTGCGGCCTTGAAGCTGCGGGGCAAAATCTGCTATTTCACTTACCCCGATTACCGCTCCAAAAAAGTGCGGGTGGCGGCCTACAACCCGCTGACGGGCAGGCCCTACCGGGAGGGCACTGTGGAACGGGAAGAGGAAGTTTTTGTGGAAAAAATGCTGCGTTTCCAAACGGGGGAAGTCGCCGATTTCAACCCGAAAAACCTGCTGGATTGGATTCAGGACGACCCGCTGCTGGTGGAGACCGTCATGGAACTGCCCCATGAGGAACAACACGAAAAGCTCTTCAAGGCTTTGCTGATATATGTGGATAGAAATGCGGTTTATTTAAACTTAAATGAATGATTGCAAAATCACCTTAAGCTTCGTCGTTTTTACTTTTTTACTTAATTCTTTTTACTTCAATATATGCTCACTATTTTTTTAAAAGAAATCAATACGTTTTTTAGCTCCTTAATTGGCTATATTGTCATCGGGGTTTTTTTGGCGATATTGGGCTTG
>JALOMF010000090.1 GCA_025455635.1 Saprospiraceae bacterium
GGCATGTTGAAATCGGTGACGCCCCTCGTTACGCCTGTGCCCACGAAATAGTCGTTCACGGTGTCCTCGTTTGGCGTGAAGGCGTTGGGCATGAAGAAGGTCACTTTGGGCGTCACATCAATGAACTGAACCAAAGTGTCGAGGCATTTTTCGGGGTGAACGACCACCAGCCTCACCTCGTGCAGCCCCGTGTCGGGGAAGCTGTAAGTGAAATCGGGCTGCTGTGCCACCAGCTTGCCGTCCACGTACCAGTCCCAGTGGTTCACGTTGATGCTTTCTTCCGTGAAATTGACCACGGGGTTGAGGTTGTCGGGATTGGTAGGGTCAAAGCTGAAGCCTGCCACGGGCGGGGCCAGTATGTTCACCAAGCCCGTGAAGGTCGTGTCGGTGTAGCAGCCGATGGGCGACGTGATTTCGAGGCGCACGTCGAACAGCCCGGTGTCTTGGTAAACATGCGTGGGGCTGATGTCGGTGCCCCGCCCCCCGTCGCCGAAGTCCCACCGGATGTCGTAGGTCTGGTCGAGCGGGCTGGATTGGTTGTTGAAGAAAACCGAGGCTGGGGCACAGCTGATGGTGTCGTTGGGTTTTACGAAGATAATGGCTGGCACGGGCTGATAAATCACCGATTGGGTGGTGTCATCGAGGCAGCCGTGCTCGTCCCATACTGCTAGCGTCACCATTTTTGTACCTGATTCTTCGTAAACATAAGTTGGGTTGCGCTGCACGGAGTCCACTACGCCCGGCTCCAAGTACCAAGCCCAAGCCGCTATTTGCCCTGCGCCCAAGATGGCCGATTGGTCGAGGAACGTGACAGGCCCTGCCAGGCAGGTATCATAGTCGTAGCCGAAATTGGCCTCGATTTCAGGGTAAATCTCGACGAAGATGCTGGCCGTGTCGTTGCACTGCTGGCCAGGGTTGAGTATCAGCCTGCCCTCATAGCTGCCAGCGGCCGGGAAGTTCACCAAGACATCCCAAGTGGTGAAGCGCTCGGTCGTGCCGTTGATGTCGAACTCCCATTGCAAGGAGTCCACGTTGCTGTTGTTCGTGCTCAGGTTCTGGAAGGGGATGGCTAGGTCGTAGCAAGTATTGATGAAATAGTCCTCGTCAATGACCGTCAAGTCGGGTGAGTTCAGGTCGGCGTCCACCAGCACCTCGCATTGCAGCACATTGAACTGAAAGTCCCGCATCACCACGCTCAACAGCTGGCCATTGCGGTACTCCTTGATGCAAACTGCCACCGAGAACTGCCCTTGCACATTGGGTGTGCCAGCGAGCAGGCCAGTCTGTGGGTTGATGCTGATTTGAGGGCTGCCGCCCATGGGGTTGAGGGGGCTGTAGGGTGGGTTCACGAAAGTGACCACATCATAAGGAGGTGGGCAGGCAGGGTCGGGCACCACGCTGTTGCAGTTGCCGCCGCCCATGCCGCCGCCGACGAATGGGGCGCAGAACTCGTAAACCAATTGGTCGCCTTCGGCGTCGTAGGCGCTGTGGTCGTAGGTGAAGGGCTGGTTGACGCAGAGGACTATGGGCGGGAAACTGTTGTAAGTCGGGCTGTTGTTGCACAATGTTTGCGAAGCGGAAGTAAGCTCCACGGTAAAAGTGGCTCCTATATCGTCTGGGTTCACGATATTGGAGATGGTGGCATTGCGGCAGCAACGCTGGTAACTCACGTGGTAGCTGGAGGCCGATGGCCAATCTGTGAACTGGTATTCAAAGGAATAGACCCCCTCTTGCACGCAAACACTTGGCGGCACGGTGACACAGGGATTGTCTTCAGCTTCAAGGTCTTCAATTATCAATGGGCTGCGGTAGATGGTGGTCATGAAGGTGTAAGAGCCGTCAAGTTCTTCTTTGTAAATGGAAAATGCGGCGGGGCTGTCGAACTGCCCTGCAGTCGGGTCGGAACAATCCCGGTACATCTTCAGGGAGAAACGGTAATTGCCCGATCCAAGGCACTCGTAGGTCAAAGCGCCTCCAATTATGTGCTTCGAGAAAGCTGGCAAACTGCTGAAGAGGGCCAGCAGCAGCGGTATAAAATATCTCATCTTGAAAAGTTGACTTTCGCTCGGTTGGTAAATGTGGGCAATACATTGGCGCACTACACCGGAACCTGATTTTTCACCCGGAACCTGCGCCTAGCCTGCCCCTTGAAAGCTCATGTGAGTGCATGACCCAAGCCCAAATGTACAAAGCCGTGCTATTTTATCAGCGTTGCGTAGCCCCTAAGCTCTTTTTTTTCACCTCGAGGCTCGGTATAGGTCACGACTACGACATAAACGCCTTGTGTCACCAACTCCCCAGTGTTGTTTTTACGGCCGTTCCAAGACTCAAACGGGTCATTGGTTTCAAAAAGCAACTCTCCGTAACGGTTCCAGATACGAAACAGGAAGTCGGTCGCCCCTTCCATCATGCCATTGCCCCGGTAGCCGTCGTTGGTGCCGTCGCCGTTTGGGGTAAATGCATTGGGTAGGTAGTAGCGCACTTCTGGTATCACGTCCAGCAGTTTTTGAATCGTGTCGGTGCAGCCACTGGGGTGGAAAACAACGAGCTGGACTACCTGCTGGCCCGTGTCCGGGAAGGTATGCGAGGGGTTTTGGTCAATGGAAATGCCGGAGTTCCCGAAGGTCCAGCGCCATTTCACGGCATCGGTTGACTGGTCGGTGAACTGGGCCGTGGGCTGTAAATTGCTCAGTTGCGAGGGCGAGTAGGTAAAGTCGGCGACCGGGCTGGGCAGCACCGTGATGAGGTTGTTCCAAGTCGTGTCGGTCTGGCAGCCTAGCGGCGAGATGATTTCGAGGGAAACCGTGTAGGTGCCGATGTCTTCGTAGGTGTAGGTCGGGCTGATGTCGCCACTGGTGCCCCCATCGCCAAAGTCCCAGTTGAGCGTGTAGCTCTCGTTGACTGGCGTAGAGAGGTTGTCGAACACAATGGTCGCTGGCTGGCAGCCGATGAAATCGCTGGGCGCCACCACAAGCAGCTCTGGTATGGGGTAGTAGGGAAGCGGCGCCGTGGCCAAGCCTGTGCAGTTGTTGGTATCCCTTACGACCAGTTCCACTTCAAAGGCTCCGGGAATGCCGTAGGTGTGCACGGGGTTTTGGTCCTGCGACTGAGTTTCGTCGCCGAATGACCAGTCCCACGATACGATACTGCCAGGCCCGGCCCCCGCCACGGTGAGGTCGGTGAACAGTACCGGGCCAGCCACACAGGTATCGTATTCGAACTCGAAATCTGCGGTGATGCCGGGAAACACATTGACCTCGATATAGGCCGTGTCGCTACAGGCTGCGGCATTGGGGTTCAGCAGCAGGGCGCCGTAGTAGGTGCCCACGCCAGGGAAGTCAACGACTGGGTTCCAGTCGGTGAAAGTCTCGGTGGTGCCGTTGATGTCGAACTCCCAACGGAACTCGCTGATGAACTGCTGCTGAAAACTTTCGTTGATGAAATTGACGGCGTTTGCGCCACAGGCTTCCACCACATAATATTGTATGCCTTGCAAGCTCACGATTTCGTTTTCCTCAATATCGGCCTCCACGGTGGGCTGGCAGTTTGCTACGTTGAACTGGAACTCCCTACGGGTCTCGCTCAAGAGCACGCCGTTTCGGTATTCTTTGACGCAAACGCCCACTACGTACTGCCCAGCAGCCAATGGCACCCCAGTCAAGAAGCCTGTGTTCGGGTCGATGGAGAGCTGTGGATTGGCCAGCATTGGGTTGGAAAATGAATAAGCAGCATTGAAGCTGACCGGCGCATAAGGCGGCGGCAGGTCGGGGTTGGGTGCTACGCCTACTGGCGATTCTGCGTTTTGCTGGTCGTTGCCACCTCCTGTTATTGGGGTGCAGAACTCATAAACGAGCAGGTCTCCATCAGGGTCAGTGGCGGCATGGTCAAAGTCAATCGGCTCGCCAGTGCAGATTGCCACAGGCGGAAAGTCATTGAAGACGGGGCTGCTGTTGCAAAGCGACTGTGAATTCGGCGTCAGCTCCATGTAGTAGGTGGCGCCCGTTTCACCGGGCATTTCCAAGTTCGTGATGCTGTTATTGCGGCAGCAACGCTGGTAAACGATGTGGTAGCTGGAAGTGGACACGGGCAGCTCAATATCAAAAATATATATACCTTCCTCAACACAAACATCAGGTGGAACTACGAGGCAAGGGTTGCTGAGGTTCGGCTCAATGTCCGTGATGATTGGCGCATCCAACTCTATCACGTCGAAAGGTATCGCAGAATTACCCAAAAATATGGTCACAGTGCCTGCGAATGGTGCTCCACCTACAAAATCCGAATCAAAAAATGCCCCACCACCGTTACAGTCGCGGTACACCTTCATCGTGAACGTGTAGTCCCCATTACCATGACAAACGTAATTGATGGTGCCCCCGATGATATGCGCAGCTTGGAGTGGCAACCATATTGCGACGAAAGCAAAGCCCGTCAGCAGCGCCTTCTTGAAAGTGCATATTTTTGTCATATTTTTCGGATTAAACAGCCGCTTAGGCAATTTAGGTGCTTTCATCGTGGCGGGGTTTGTTTTCACGAACTCCAGAAGTTGTGTGCAACTGTGCCGACCTGGTTAACGATAGGCCAGATGCCGGAATTACGATGCCCAGCCATTCTGAAACAAAAAAGAATTTCTTTGTTGCAAACATAGACCGGAAAAACTGCTAAGATAGGCAAGATTTTTTGAGAGTTTTGTCAGCAGATAGGCTAAATGTACATGATTTGTGACGCCTTGGTGCCCAGCTCCAAAAATCTTTGCGGCGGTTTCACGTTTGTTAATGAGTTTTAAACGTACCGCTTCATCTAAAACACCTAAAACTCATGTTAACTTTTACCAGCCATCGCACACGCATGGTTCAAAACTACCTATTGGAACCCATCCTTGAAACGCTTGAAAACGGGGGACTTATCCTCTTCCCGACCGATACCGTTTGGGGCATTGGCTGCGATGCCACCAACGAAATGGCCGTAGCACGCATCCGGCAGCTCAGGCAGTTGCCGCCCTCCCTCTCGCTAACCCTGCTCGCACCCTCCATCGAAGCCTTGAAAAAGCATGTGACGCATATCCACCCAAGGGTGGAGACCCTGCTACAGTTCCACAGCCGACCGCTCACCATCCTCTACGAACAAGCTAAGAACTTGGCGGCACAAGCCGCCGCCAACGACGGTTCCGTCGCATTCCGAATTCCCAAGGAGGGCTTTTGCACCGAATTGCTGGAGGCGTTCGGCAGGCCCATCGTGGCCACAGCGGCTTGCATCGGCGACAACCCCATTCCCAAGCATTTCGGCGAAATCAGCTCCGCCGTCATCGAAGGCATTGACCATGTGGTGAAATACCGCCAAATGGACAAGGACATGGCAGAGCCGTCCGTCATTGCCCGCATCGGCGAAGACGAAGAGCTGGTTTTTATTCGTGAATGATTGTTGGATGATTAAATTGTTGGATTGCTAAACGGCTTGATTGCTTTTTGGGGTGTCTCAACAATCATACAGTGCAGCAATCTAACAAACACTTTTTTTCATGGAAAAAACAACGGAAAGCCCATCCCACTACCGCCACCTCGAAAAAATGACGGTGGCAGAGCTGCTGCAAAACCTCAACAAGGAGGATAAAACCGTGCCCCTGGCCGTGGAACGGGCATTGCCAGCCATCGAAGCGCTCGTGACCGCTGTGGTGGACAGGGCCAGAAACGGGGGCCGACTTTTCTACATCGGAGCGGGCACCAGCGGCCGCTTGGCCGTCATTGACGCTTCGGAGTGCCCACCCACCTTCGGAGTCCCGCCCGACATGGTGGTCGGGGTCATTGCCGGAGGCGACCGGGCCATCCGAAATTCCGTCGAAGATGCCGAAGACGCCCCCCATCAGGCTTGGCTCGATTTGCAGGGCTACCATATTGACAGTCAGGACTTTGTGATAGGCGTTGCAGCTTCTGGCACCACGCCCTACGTAGTAGGTGGGCTGTTGGATTGCCGCAAGCACGGCATCGCCACCGGGTGCATCACCTGCAACGCCGGCTCACCGCTCGCCGCCGCCGCCGACTATCCCGTGGAGGTAGTGGTAGGCCCTGAGTTCGTGACGGGCAGCACCCGAATGAAGTCCGGCACGGCGCAAAAACTCGTGCTCAACATGGTCTCCACCAGCCTGATGATACAATTGGGGCGGGTAAAGGACAACCGGATGGTGGACATGCAGCTCACCAACCTGAAACTGCTGGACCGGGGCACCAAGATGGTGGCCCAAGATACTGGCCTTGCCCACGAGGCCGCACTTGCGCTGCTCAAGGAGAAGGGCAGCGTACGCAAGGCAGTTGACCATTATTTGTCAACAAAAAACGGCTGACTTCTTTTGCAAAACGAGCCAATATTGGCATTTCACGGCAAAGCATTGAACCAAGTCCACTGTTTTTTATTTTTCTACATAACTTGGCAAGCCAATGAATCACCACACTGTTTGAGATAGGCCAATACTTGCAGAAACTCCGTTTTGCTATGAAAAATATTGTGTGTTTTTACCTGCTGTGCCTACTGCCTTTGCTTGCAGCTTCGCAAACAGTCACCATGTCGGAGCAGGTCGTGCTCCGCGACGAAACCTCCTACGACATTTTCAGCGACGACCGAGGCAATGTGCTCCTCTTCAAGGGCAAGGGCTTTGAGGCGCAGGTGCAAGGCTTTGACGCCAACTTGCGCCTGAGCTGGGAAAAGGACCTGGAACTTGACCGGAAATCCCCCAATATCGAGGCTGTAGTGCAGGCCGAAAACGGAGGCTTCAACCTCATCTACCAGTTCCGCCAAAAGCTGACGCCCATCCTGAAAATCCACCGCTACAGCCCCGCTGCCAACCTCGTGGATTCCGTCACCATCAAGCGCTTTGACCAAGCTTTTTTCACGCCTAGCTTCGAAGTTGAATTTTCAGAGGATAAAAACATGGCACTGGCTTGGTTCGTAAAAGACCAGACCGAAATCCATGCCCTCGTCTTCGACATGCGCAAGATGAAAATCATCTGGGAAAAGTCCTTCATGCCGGAAAACATGCTCATGCACCGAGACTTCCTCCAGGCCATCGTGGACAACGACGGCAACATGCACTTCATCCTGAGCAAGGACAATTTCACGAGCAGGCAGCGTTCGCATTTCATCGAAGTCTTCGATTTTGGCCCCAGCACCGACAGTACGCTGCGCCGCTACTCCATCCCCATGCAAGACCACCTGACCTACGACGTGAAATTCGCTTTCGACAACCTCCACCACTCCCTAAAGGCTGGTGGCCTTTACACAAAAGACAACCTGAACAAGGCCGAGGGAAGCTATTTCCTAAGCGTCGAACAGGCTTCGCCCGATAATTACCTGGTCAAGTTCCACCCTTTCGACGAGGACTTCGTGGCAGTTTTAAGCGAAAAAGAAAAGGTCAAAAACAAGGGCATTCCAGAATCCACCGTCCAAAAAATCGTCATGCGCACCGACGGCGGGGTGCTACTCATTGGCGAACTCAACAGGGAGTTCATGCGGGGTACTGCCAACCCTGGCGTGTATGGCCGATCGGGCTTTAGGCCCATCACCGATTATTATTACGACGACGCCTTCCTCATCTCGATGCACCCCACCGGCGAAGTGCATTGGAAAAACATTCTCCACAAAAAACAATACTCGCAGGATGACAACGCCGCCTACTCGTCTTTTTTCTTGGTAAAAACCCCAGCTGCACTACGCCTCGTCTTCAACGACGAAATCAAGAACGAGAACACCGTCAGCGAGTACGTCGTGCGGGCCAATGGCGAGTTCGACCGGAACGCCGTGATGAGCACCGAACGGCAAGACCTCCAACTCCGGCTTCGTGACGCCATTCAGGTGTCCGCCTACGACTTCGTGGTGCCCAGCGAGCGCCGTGGCCGGCTGCGGCTCGTGCGCATCAGTTTCAAAGGGGAAAAATAACCTACATCCACCCTCCCAAGCCTGGTTCTGGTTACGATTTAGTGCCCAACCAACAAGTTGCTGACTGCACACGGTCGAGCCTTAGCGAATATTCGCCAAAATATTTTCAACAATAGTTGAAAATAAGGCCCCATGCCCTTAAATTTGCCAGCGAATATTCGCTAAATCAAAACCACCATAATTCAATCTGTCATGACCGACACACTTGTAAAATCCAACCTCCTTAAAGGCGGCGAGTTTATCATCAAAGAAAGCGCCGCAGCCGATACCTTCATTCCCGAAGACATCAACGAAGAACAGGCCATGGCCCGCCAAATGGTGCGGGACTACGCCAAGGAAGCCGGCGACAAGCCCCACAAGCTCGAATACCAAGTGGAACTGATGGAGCAAGCTGGCCAGCTCGGCCTGCTCGGCTGCCACATCCCCGAAGAATACGGCGGCACCCTGCTCGACACCAATGCCAACACCTTTATCAGTGAGGAACTTGGGCGCATGGGCGGCGGCTTCGCCACCACCATTGCAGCGCACACGGGCATCGGCATGTTGCCCATCCTCTATTTTGGCACCGAGGAGCTGAAGCTCAAATACCTGCCACGCCTCGCCTCCGGCGAATGGAAGGCCGCCTACTGCCTCACCGAACCCGGCAGCGGCTCCGACGCCCTCGCCGCCAAGACCCGTGCCGACCTCAGCGCCGACGGGTCGCACTACCTCATCAACGGCCAGAAAATGTGGATTTCCAATGCGGGCTTCGCAAACATGTTCATCGTCTTCGCACAGATTGACGGCGACAAGTTCACGGGCTTCGTAGTGGAGGCCGACACGCCCGGCATCACGCTCGGCGCCGAGGAACAGAAAATGGGCATCAAGGGCAGCAGTACCCGGCAGGTGTTTTTTGAAAACGTGAAAGTGCCCGCCAGCAATGTGCTCGGCCAAATCGGCAAAGGCCACCTCATCGCCTTCAATGCCCTCAATATCGGGCGCTACAAGCTCGGCCTCATGTGCATGGGTGGCTCCAAGAAGGCCATCGCCACCAGCGTAAAATACGCCAATGAGCGCAAGCAGTTCGGCGAAGCCATCGCCAATTTCGGGGCCATCAAGCACAAGCTGGCCGAGCAAACCATCCGCAATTTTGCCATCGAAAGCGCCTGCTACCGCATCTCCGATCTCATGGAGGACAAGAAAAATGCCCTCATGGAACAGGGCGACAGCTATGCCGACGCTACCCTCAAGGCCGCCGAAGAATACGCCATTGAATGCGCCATCATCAAGGTCTATGGCTCGGAAGTGACGGATTATGTGGTGGACGAAATGGTGCAGATACACGGCGGGCTTGGCTTCTCCGAGGAGTTCCCCGCCGCCCGTGCCTACCGGGATGCCCGCATCAACCGCATCTACGAGGGCACCAATGAAATCAACCGCATGCTCATGGTCTCCCAGTTGCTCAAGCGGGCGATGAAAGGCCAAGTGGATATGGTCGGCCCGGCTTGGGAGGTGCAGAAGGAACTGGCTTCCATGCCTTCGATGGAAAGCCTCAGCGGCCTCTACGCCGAGGAAAAAAAGGCGCTGAAGGATTTCAAAAAAATCGTGCTGATGACCGCCGGGGCTGCCGTGAAAATGCAGATGGAGGGCCAGCTCGACATCAAGGAGGAGCAGGAAATCGTGATGAACGTGGCCGACATGATGATTGATGTTTACGCCGCCGAGTCGCTGCTGCTGCGGGTAGAGCGCCTGAACGACATGCCCGGCAAAGCGCACGACCAAGCCGTGTACGAAGCCATGCTGCGGGTGTTCTTCAACGACGCCACCAGCCGCATCACCAAGGCTGCCACCGATGCCATCGCCTCCTTTGCCGAAGGCGACCTGCTCAAAACCTTCCTAATGGGCGTGAAGCGCTTCACGAAATACCCGCCCGTCAATGTCAAAAACGCACGTCGCCTCGTGGCCGATACGCTGATTGCGGCTGACGATTATTGCTTTTAAATATTAGTTTTTACGAAAAAATAGAGGCAGTCCGGCAGCGGGCTGCCTTTTTTTTGTAGCTATCCATGCCTGCTGTGCATTATGCTGTGCGTCGCTTTGTCATCCCGAAGGGAACCGTCCACGTCGTGCGGGCAAGCAACGCATAACGTGACGGGAAATATGGCCTTTTGGTAAATAAAAGCCATATTTACCCCATGAAAATCCAAGGCCAACACTACCGCACCATCTGGCTGCACCCCGACGACCCCGACCTTATCGGGGCAGGCGAACGGGTCGTGCAAATCATTGACCAGCGCCACCTGCCGCACCGCTTCGTCATCGCCGACCTACGCAGCTTGGAGGACTTTGAGTTCGCCATCCGGGAAATGCTCGTGCGTGGCGCTCCGCTCATCGGTTCGGCAGCGGCCTACGGGATGTACGTGGCGGCTTTGCAGTTTTCCGCTTCGCAAAACTTTGAGGAAAAAATGCGGGAAGCCGCCGCCCGCCTGAAGGCCACCCGCCCCACCGCCGTAAACCTTGCCTACGCCGTTGACCGTGTTTTGGCGGAAATGGCTTCCGGCAACACCATCACAGAGCAAACCCAACTTGCCCTGCAAACCGCTCACGACATCACCGAGGAAAGCGTCGCCCACTGCAAATCCATCGGCGAGCACGGCCTCAAGCTCATCGAAGCCATCCACCAAAGAAAATTGCAGCAGCCCCCCCAATCCGCAATCCGCAATCCGAAATCCGAAATCGTCAACATCCTCACCCACTGCAACGCCGGCTGGCTCGCCTGCATTGACCACGGCACGGCCACGGCACCCATCTACGCCGCCCACGACCGGGGCATCCCCGTACACGTCTGGGTGGACGAGACCCGCCCCCGCAACCAGGGCGCTTCGCTCACGGCTTTTGAACTGGCCGAACACGGCGTGCCGCACACCGTCATCGCCGACAACACGGGCGGCCACCTCATGCAGCACGGCCTGGTGGACATGGTCATCGTGGGCACCGACCG
>JALOMF010000091.1 GCA_025455635.1 Saprospiraceae bacterium
TGCCAGCCATCCATGCGGAACTCGTGCGCAGTAGCGGTCACTTCGGCGATGTTCTCCCGGTAAACGAGGTGGCCAAAGCGGTTGAACACTTCCACGGTCACTTGCTTGCCCTGCAGCTTCGACAATTCGATGTTGAATGCTTGGCTCGCTGGATTTGGGAAAATGCTGAACGCCACGGCATGTTCAAAATGCACGGCGGTTGGCGCTGCGTTCAGCACTTTGCCTTCCCGGTCGAGCAGGGTGAGGCGGTACTGGTTCTCGCCATCCACGGGCTGGGTGTCGGTGCTGTGGATGACCAATTGGTCGTCCAACTCGGCATTGGCTTCGCCGGACTGGAGCGGCTCGAACGTTTGCCCATCCACCGATTTTTCCAAAACCCAAGAAGCGGCATCCTGCGGGATTTCAAGCACACCGAACAACGCCACATCGTCAACGCCGGGCTGTGCGTCGAGCAGCACGAGGGCTTGGCCGCCACCGCCGCCCAAGTTGTTTGCAATATTTACGGTGTAGTCCTCCACTTCGCCGTTGGCAACGGTTTCGCAGGGCGTGGGGGCGGCAGTGCCACGTTTCATCGAAACCCTCATGCGGGTCGGGCCGGTGAGCGCCGTGGCCGGGATGGTGATGCTGCCCGTCACGTCGAAGCTGATGGTACCGTTCGGCGGTGCTGAAACGGCTTGCGCAAAAGCCACTTCGCCTGGCTCTTGGAAGGTGCCGTCGTGGTTGTAGTCAATCCAAACTTTCCAATATTCGGTGTAGGTGAACCAACTGAAGCCAGCCGTGAGGGTGATGGCTTGGCTTTGCCCCTTCGTTGCGCCAGCAGAAAGACTGGTAAAGTCGCTGTATGCGGTCTTGCTTGAAGGGTTGTTCAGTGTGCCGAACTGTACACCGCCCACCCAATCGTGCCAAGGGAAGGCGCTCGATGAGGCGCAGTAGCTGACGCCGCCGCCGCCATTGCTGCAAGTTGTTGGCGGCGTGACGGTCATGGCCTTCGTGCAGCCGGGGCTGCCTGCGTCCACGATGGTGAAATTAATCACGCCGCCGTTGATGGGATAAGGGCCCATGAGCGTGGCCACACCGTAGGCGCCACTTTGCGGAGCGCCAAGGATGGTGGTCGTCCAGCCAGTGCCAGCGTTGGTGGCGGTCACGGTCATGTTGAAGGTGTAGGTGTCGTCGGCAGGGTCGTTGGCGGTGCCGTTGTTGTTGCAAATGGGCGTGGTCGTAGTGGCGTTGATGGCGCATGGCGTAACGCTGGAGCAAGGTGCTGGCGGGGTCACGCTGCCTGTGGCCGTGCAGGTGTTGGAACCTGAATCGGTGACGGTGTAGTTGACCACGCCGCCGCTGATGGGGAGCGGCCCGATGGTTTTCGGCGTGCCGTAGCTGCCCGTGTAGGCCGTCCCGCCGATGGTGGTTGACCAGCCAGCGCCCGTGCCGTTGCCGTTCACGGTCAGGCTGAAGGTGTAGGTGTCGTCGGCGGGGTTGGTGTTGGTGCCATTGGCGTTGCAGGTGACGTTGGAGACGGACGACGTGATGCTACACGGCACTGGCCCACCGCTCACGAGGTTGATGACGTAGTCCTCCACCTCGCCGTTGGGGATGGTCTCGCAGGGTGTTGCGTAAGCGCCCCTTTTCAACGAAACCCTCATGCGGGTGATGCCTAGTTCGGCGGTGGCGGGAACAAGCACAGTGCCCGTCTTGGTACTGCTGGCGGTGCCGAGCGCTGGTGCGGTCACGATGCCGGAGTAGGCCACCTCGGCGGGGTCTTCGAAGGTTCCGTTGCGGTTGTAGTCAATCCAGACCTTCCAGTATTCGTCGTAGGTCTGCCAACTGTAGCTGTCTTCGAGGGTGATGGTGTAGCTGGTGCCGGTGTTCAAATCGGTGCTGATGGTATTGTAAAACGTGTAGAGCGCCTTTGCAGAAACGTTGTCAATGGTGTTCAATTTCACCTTCGTTATCCAGTCGAGCCAAGGCGTGCCGCTGCTGGCGCAGTAGCTGGTCGGGTTGGCGCCCGACACGCTGATGACCACGCTGCCCGTCTTGGTGCAGGTGTGCGAGTCGGTGACGGTGACGGTGTAGGTGCCGCTGTTCAGGTTGTTGATGCTGGCCGTGGTAGCGCCCGTGCTCCAGAGGTAAGTGTAGGGCGAAGTGCCGCCCGTGGGCGCTGCGGTGGCGCTACCGTTGTTGGCGGGTGCGCTGGTTTCGTCCACCCCGGTCACGTTGGCGTTGATGGCCGCTGGCTGGCTGATGTTGACGATGAGCGTGCCCGTGTTGCCGCCGTTGTCAGTGGCGGTCACGGTGTAGTTACCTGCCACGAGGTTGCTGATGGTGGGCGTAGTAGCGCCGTTTGACCACAAATAAGTGTAAGGCGCCGTGCCGTTGGCGACCGAAACCGTGGCGCTGCCATTGTTGCCGCCGTTGCAGTTCACATTGGTTTTTGGGCCAAGCTGCACGTTGAGCGAGCCGCCCTGCCCTGTCGGGATGACGAAGCTGGCCTTGTAGTAGGCCCCGTTGTTGTTCTGCCGGATTTGGGTGTCGGGCGTGCCGTTGATGTCAAAATCCACGTCGGATTCAAAGTAGATTTCGATGAAATAGCTGCCGGGATTCAGCCCTGAAAGCAGGTTGAGCGCTGGCAGTCCCTCCCGTGTCTTGGTGCGGTACGGGCCGTTGGTGATGGTGGATAGTTGCGGCAGCAAGAATGGCGTGAAGCTGCCAGGGCTACCCGTTTGCGGATAAATCCGGTAGAACAGTTTGGCGTTCATCACGTTGTTGTCGCAGCTTTCCCAAGTTTGCGACTTTGCCTTGACGATGTTGAGGCTGGTCGGCGAGCCGAAATTGTGGTTGTGGAAGACGGTGAGGTACGGGCAACTCGCTACCTGAAACGTTGAGGTAACGCCGTTTACTTCGATGTCAATTTGGGTAGCGCAATCCGACACGTAGGCGTAGCCACATGCCATTGTTTTCTGTTGGATAAACAGGGTGAAAATCGCTGATAGGCCAATGCCGTACAGCAGTCTAGCTGGGTTCATAATGTAGTACTGTTTTGGTAAATAATTGCCTTAGCCATTGCGCCAGTCTGAGACTTTGGGCAATGGCCGTTATAAAAATTGTCCTGTGAATGCTACTAAAAATCGGCTGGGGGAAGCGCCTAAAACGAGCGAGACAGGCCCCAGTTGGGCCAAGTTATCTAACAATAAATCAGACATGAAAATCTAAGAGGGAAGAAACACTTAATTCTTAAAGCGATACAAAAGTAGGGCGCATATTCTGAAAATCCAAACACTAGCGCATATTTCGGTCGCATTAGTCCGCTGTGCAGAATAATATACTAATTTTTGATTATTGGTAGGGGGCGTGTGTTCCCCACTAAAAAACTGCCTCTGCCACCTGCCGGATGGTATCTGCATCGCCCATCGTGTAGTAATGCAGGCAGGGTACGCCGCTTGCCTTTAGTTCCTTCGATTGGGCAATGAGCCATTCCACGCCGATTTCCTGCCTAGCCTTGGCCGTGGTGGCTTTTTGCAGCGCATTCACGAGGTCGTCGGGCAGGTCAATGTAAAAGTGGCGGGGGATGGAGCTGAGTTGGTGGGTTTTGGTGAGGGGCTTGAGGCCGGGCACGATGGGCACATTGATGCCCGCCTTGCGGCATTCGTCCACGAAGTTGAAATAGTATTTATTGTCAAAAAACATCTGCGTGACGATGTAATTGGCGCCAGCATCCACCTTTGCCTTCGTAAATGCGAGGTCGGCAGCGAGGTTCGGTGCCTCGAAGTGCTTCTCCGGGTAGCCTGCCACCCCGATGCAGAACTCGGTTTTCAGGCCGTCCTTGATATTGTCATCGAGGTACTGGCCCCGGTTCATCCCGTCAATCTGCTTCACGAGGTCGAGGGCGTACTCGTGGCCGTTGGGGTCTGGCACGAAGCGGCCATCGAAGCTGGCGGCGTCGCCCCGCAGGGCCAGCACGTTGTTGATGTTGAGGAAGTTGAGGTCAATGAGGGCGTTCTCCGTCTCCTCTTTCGTAAAGCCGCCACAAATTAAGTGCGGCACAGCGTCCACCCCGTAGCGGTGCATGATGGCGGCACAGATGCCCACCGTACCAGGGCGCTTGCGGATGGCTATTTTTTCGTAGTAACCGCTCGGCATTTTCTTGTACACGAAGTCTTCCCGGTGGTAGGTCACGTCAATGAACGGTGGCTTGAACTCCATCAGCGGGTCGAGGGTGTCGAAAATGGCCTTCATGCTGCCCCCTTTCAGCGGTGGCAACACTTCAAACGAGATAAGGGTCTGGCCCTTGGCGTTCTCAAAATAGTCGGTTACTTTCATGAATATAATTGCTGAATTCCTGGTATTGTTGAATAATTGGGGCGACAAAGCTACATGCTTTACCTACTAAAACCCAAACTGGGCACCTCATAAACGTAAATCGTAAATCATCCAAATCGTAAATCGTCAAAAACCCCGCATCAGGTATTTTTTGTCATCAATTATCATGGAGCTTACCGTGTGGTCTCCGTTGAGGTACAACACGATTTTCTGTTTTTTGTCATTGACAAACTCCCATTGGAAACGCTCTTCTTGTTCGCCTGCTTGCCCATCTTCTTTCTCCGAAATTCGTTTCACGGGGTGCTTCCAAGTCTTGTCTTCCAAGGTGCCATCTTCATATTGCACAATAGAACGCAGCACCACGTAATGCTGTTTAGTGATTTTTACCTTTTTATCGCCAAGGCTGCTATCGGCGGCCACTGCCACAACTTCGGTGGACAGTGAATCGGCAGCTGGGGCGGCATTTTCCTTTTTTTTCTTCTTGGAGTCCTTTTCTTCGATGGTGATTTCCTCCACAAAGCTCACCGATGTGCTGTCCTTGATGCGCAACCGCTCCTGCACCCGGTCGAGGGTGTGTATGCGGTAGAACGGGTAGAATTTCTTGCCCCAAATAGAATCTGGGTGCTCAAAAACCAGCTCGCCACGGTCGGTGAAATAGGCTTTTTCCGCTTCTTTGATTTTAGCAGGAATGGCAGGCAGGTAGAAAATCGTCTCCTTGTCCGTCGGTGCCCGCTTGAAAATCAGCGTTTCCACCATGCCGTACTTGTTCAAAATCACTTTGAGGTGCCCCTGCAAGCGGGCGTCCCGGGCATTCATCAGCGTCAATTTAAAGCCAAAATCCTCTGGCTGCATGTTGTTGATATTGTAAACACCTTCAAGTCCTTCCCCTTTCACATACAGGTTTGTGTGCGTGATGCCAAAGCTGTATTCGCCTGGCTCCAAGTCTTCTTGGCGTTCGTTGGGCACCTCTTTTATGGCTGGTTTGAAATCATAGCCAATCAGCTCGTCCGGCGCAAAAAACCGCCTGTCAGAGATGTAGCTGTGCTGTGCCTGCGCCCAAACCGACAAGCCAAGAAAAAGGATTAAAATATTGATTTTCATAAACTGAAACATTTGAAAAATTAGTCCTCAAAAGTATTTTTCTCTTCATCCCGCATCCCTTTTACCGTCGCCCCGTTCAGCAGCGTCACTTCGCCCGCCTTTTTCACAAAAAGCAGGCCGAGGAAGCCCCGGCTGCCCTCCCCCCGTTCGATGCCGCTCCAAGGCTGCCCGCAAAGGTCGGACAAATGCGCCCCGTCGAGTACCAGTTGGGCGTCCTTTTCCACGATTATTTTTTTGCCTTCGGCAATGCGCACCTCGCCCCGCAACGTGAGCGTGGTGCCGCTTTTCACCACCACATCGCTGCGCAGCAGCCGGAAGTCCCAGCTAGTGTCCCTGCCCACTTCCACGGTCTCGAACACAGATGGCACGGCCAGCGGCGACTCCCACACGCTCCTGCCATGCGTGCCCGCCACCAGCTTCCCGAAGCAGTAGTTCACCTCCAAATCAGCCACCATGCACACGGGCAGCCCCGCCGAGAACGGCTGCCACGCCGACTCCGGGTTGCTGGCGTCAAAGTTGACGAACACGCCCACGTCGGTGCCAGCGTACAGCACATCGTCGGTGCCAGCCTGTGCCAGCAGCGAGGTGACGGGGTATTTCGGCAGCCCACGGCTCAGGTTCGACCACGTATTGCCGCCATCGGCGGAAAAATAGACCTTGAACTTTTTGTCAAAATTATTGAAGCTCACCCAAATGCGGCTGGGCACTTCCGGGTCGCATTCCACCGCCAGCAGGGTATTGCCGCCTTTCTTGAAAATCACCGCTTCGCCCATGTTTTTGCCCAAGGGTTCCCAGACGGCGGCGCTGTCGGCCCTTGCGTTGTCGGTGCGGTAGAGCTGGTCGCCATAGGCGTAGATGGTGTTGTCGTCCGCAGCCACCGACATGGCCGTTACCCGCCAAGGGTCTTTGGTCGGCAGGTTGATGTCCCCGACTTGCCGCCAAGTATCGCTGCCGTAGGGCAGGTAATGCACCTTGGTGGAACCCATGTAAAGCGAGCCGTTTTCATGGAAAAAAATGGGGTGATAGTAACGGTCGCCATTGTTCACGATGCCCTTGTTCCAGCGGCTCCACTGCTCGCCGCCGTCCGTGCTGCGGTAGATGGTGGGCGCTCCGCCACCCCAAGTCACACTGAAGATATTGGCAGAATTATAGGGGTCAACGGCGCAGTCGGAGCCATCGCCGCCGAGGTTGGGCTTGGTGGCCGTGCCGTCGGGCCGCATGAACACCGTGCCGAGGTCCTGCGTGCCGGCGGGCAACACCGAATAGTCTTCGGCCACGGCGAGGCCGTAGAGCTGCATATTGTTCAGGCCAGTGCCCGACACGTCCTGCCAGTCCCATTTTTTACCATCAAAAACGGCCCGGTACAGCCCGCCGTCGTTGGCAGAGTAGATGATGTCGCCGCCTTGGCCGTCCGCCACCACGTGGAGTTCCCGGTGGTCGAGGTGGACGTTGCTCGCCGTGATTTGCTTGGTCGTGGCCTTTCCGGTAGTATCAATTTTCACTTCGTGCACGTAGAGGCCGCCCACGTAGAGCCTGTTGTCGTCGTTGGGCGAGAGGGCAAATACGTGCTTCTCGTAGCTGCCGCTCAGGTTTTTTTTCAGGATAAACTGCCAAGTGCCGCCCCCGTCCAGCGAGCGCAGGATGAACTCGTTTTTCCTGCCGGAAACGGCCAGGTAAACCAGCTCAGGACTGCGCTCCGACACCGCCATGTCCACCCGCATGACGCCCTCCGTGACGCCGAGCGTACTGTCCAGCACGGTTTCCGACCAAGTTTCCCCGCTGTTTTTTGACATGAAAAAATGCGGCCCGTCCTCGGTCAGGTACAGGGTCTGGGGCGAGCCGGGCTTTGCGAGTATGGCCCTGAAAGCACTCTGCCAGCCCGCTGGGCCGGGGTGGGGGTTGGTGTTTTTTAGGGTAAAACTGGTGCCTGCGTCATCGGAGCGGTAGTAGTCCTTGCCACAGATGACGTGGATGGTGTCGGGGCTGGTCGGGTGCAGCAGGATGTCGTGCACGACCTCGGTGAAGTCGCCGGGCGGGGTGAATTTCAGGCCGGTTTCCTGCCAAGTGCGCCCGCCGTCGGTGGTTTTCAGTAGCCCGATGCCGTAGGTGCGGGAATAGTCGAGCGGGTAGCGCACCCCTGCGCCGATGTAGATGGTGTTGGGGTCGCTGTACGAAAACTCGAAGTCCTTGACGCCCAGCACGGGCAGCCGGGTGCTGTCGGTGAGGTTTTCCCAGCGGGGCTGGTTGCCTTCGGCAAGGTCAAGGTCCGTGCGAAAAAGGCCACCAGTGGGCGTGGCCGTGTAGAGTTCCCGTGGGTTGGTGGCCTTGCTGTCCCGGAATTTCACCCTGATTTCGGCGCCAGTGCCAGTGCTCGACCAGCCAGCGCCCTTGCCGGGTATGGGGGTGGCATGTGGGCCGAGGTAAGTCCAAGCCGAACCGTTGGCAGGGCTATTGGGGATGGGCTGGGTCTGGGCGTTTGCGCAAGCGGCCAGCATCATCAAAAGGGCAAGGCAGTAGAACTTGCTCATGTTTTTGCTTTTTTGGGGTAAAAGAAATGACATTTTTTTCAAAATGCCATTTCTTCTCCATTGCGAAGCGCAAATAATCAAGCTTTATCGTCATTGTCGGAGTACGAGTCAGGTTCCGATTTCTTTTTTGCAGTCAAAACCCGGTAGAAAAAATAGCCGCAAAAACCGCCTACAATCAGGACGGTGGACAGCCACATGATGAGTGCACTGGTATTCATTTTTCAAAGAATTTGAGTTTGAAGTAAATAGACGGCCACTCCTGCGAAGTAGCCCATCAAGGCCAGCAAGCTGATTTTTTTGAGGTACCAAAAAAAGTCAATCCGCTCCATGCCCATCGCTGCCACGCCCGCCGCCGACCCGATGATGAGGCAGCTGCCGCCCGTGCCGGCGCAGTAGGCGAGGAAGAGCCAGAAACTGTGGTCGGGCGGGAACTGTTCGAGCGGGTACATGCCCATTGCGGCAGCCACCAATGGCACGTTGTCAATCACGGCGGAAAGCAGGCCGATGGTGACGACGATGACGTTCTGGTCGGCGATGGTCTCCGAGAGCCAAACCGCCAGCTTTGACAACATGCCCGCCGATTGTAAGGCCGCAATGGCCGCCAAAATGCCCAGAAAGAAAAGGACGCTGGCTGCATCAATTTTTTGTAGGGCATGGATGGCGGAGTAGCGGCCCTTTTCAAGCAGGTCTTTTTTGTGGTGCAATAGCTCTGTAACCGCCCACATCACGCCCAGCACGAGCAGGATGCCCATGTAGGGCGGCAGGTGGGTCAGCGTCTTGAAGATGGGCACGAAAAGCAGGCCGCCTACGCCGAGGCTGAACACCGTGTTGCGTTCCCGGGCCGTGGTGGTGGAACTCTTCGTCGCCTTGACTGGCGGCAGCACGGGTGCCGTTTTTTTCATCTTCCAGCTCAGGTAGAGCAGCGGCACGGCCAGGCAGGCCAAGCTCGGCAAAATCAACTTCGTAACGATGGCGCCTACGGTCACTTGCCCCCCAATCCAGAGCATGGTAGTGGTCACGTCACCAATCGGCGACCACGCCCCGCCTGCATTCGCAGCCACCACGACCATGCCGGCATAGAACAGCCTGTCCTGTTTGTCTGCGATGATTTTGCGGAGCAAGGAGACCATGACGATGGTGGTCGTGAGGTTGTCCAGCACCGCCGACAGGAAGAAAGTGATGAAACCGATAATCCAGAGCAGCTTCCGTGGGCTGTCCGTCGTGATGCGGTCGGTGATGATTTGGAAGCCGTCGTGGGCGTCAATCAGCTCCACGATGACCATCGCACCGAGCAGGAAAAAAATGATGCCCGACATCTCGCCAAGGTGCTCGACCAAATGGTGATTGACGGCGTGCGCATCGCTGCTGTAAAGCATGTAAACCGTCCAACAGAGCACGCCAGTGATGAGGGCCGGTGCTGCTTTGTTGATGTGGAGGGTATGCTCCAAGGTGATGACGGCGTAGCCAATTATGAAAATGAGGGCAAGGAGTAGTTCCATAAATTGATTGGTTGGGAGCAAGGGCTAACCCTTACTCCGTTGGTGATTGGCCCAACAACGGGGCTTCGGGTAGGTGCGAAAACCCGTTGACAGTGCAGCCCTTTTTTACTGTTTTTTATTTTTTGAAAAAATGGCGAACAGTAGGAAAATGCCTAGAATGGCCAGTGCTACAAGTGGATATATATCTCTGAAAAAATCCATGACATAGAATTTTGTGCAGGCTCACCGCTTGTCAGGTGCAAGCGATGGCAGTCTGCAAATGGGTTTGCTGCCAAGCATCCAGTCGGAACTTGACAGATTTTCGAATAGGCACCACAAAGCACAATGGCCTCGTCAGTGTCTTTACCGAAAGGAAAAATAATGTTGAGATAATAAAAAGTGCTAGGCTACTGCCTTGGGCGGGGGGAGGATGACGGGCAGGAAAATTTTCATTTTTGAGCGGCGGGGCAGCTCGCAAAAACGTTTGGGCTGCACGATTTCGGTGGCTTTAGGCTCCACGATTATGCTCCGTGCAAACTTCAGGGATTCTGTTTTTTCTTCCTTGCCATCGGCCGGGAGGCTGTCGTTGTGGGCATCAATGACGGTGCGGGCCAGCTTTTGGTGCTGCTTTGGCAAAAACAAAGGCACTGTGTTGGCCGCCGATAGGCAGCACACCAAAAGCAAGGTCATGAAATATGGCAGCGTCAACTTCATTTTACGAAATGAATGGCCAAGATAGGTTTTTGGGGCAAAACGGGGCGGCAAATCACATTTTCTCTTCCACCATCGCCACGATTTTCCGTTCCCACTCCTCGGTTTGCTCCGCAATTTTGGCGGCTTTCGCCAAAAATTCGGCGGCCAGTTCCTTGTCGGCGAGGCTGCCCGTGTTGATTTTCACGTTCATCCAAGCGCCCATCACGGCGGCACGGGCACAGAGCGCACCCACGCCCGCATCGCTGACGGAGTTCGGGTTGCCGTCCCGCACCATCGCCTCGGCCAGCGGGAATACGGCGAAGGCGGCCTCCATCGTACGCATCGGCGTCTCGATGGCGTATTGCGTGGCGGCCTGAATGGCGGCTTTGCGGGCTGCTTTTTCCTCGGCCGTTTCCTTCGGCAAACGGAAAGCGGCCATGATTTGGTTGAAGGCGGCGGTGTCTTCGTCCACGAGGCGGAGCAGGCTGTCCTTGATGGCTTGGCCTTTTTCCGCCCAAGCGGAGAACTCCTCCAAACGGTCGTCCCAGCCACGCTTGCCAGCGCTGAGGTTGGCTACCATCGTGCCGAGGGCAGCGCCGAGCGCACCCACGTAGGCCGAGATGGAGCCGCCGCCGGGGGCAGGGGAGTCCTTGGCCGTCTCGTTGGCGAAGGCCCGCAGGTTTAGGTGCACGAGCGGGGCGGATTTCTCATCGGCCAGTTGGTACTCGATGATTTTTTTCTTTGGGTCAAAAGGTGCCAACTCGTC
>JALOMF010000092.1 GCA_025455635.1 Saprospiraceae bacterium
TCGAAGTCGCAGAACAGCGCCGCCCACGACCAGTCGGTGGCGAACATGCCTGCGTACCTTGATATTTCGGAGAATTTCGGATTTCGGATTGCGGATTGCGGATTTGCACCCAGGTTCATCTGCAAGGAATTGTGCGAAAACTGCTCGTTGTAGCCATAGCCGAGCTTGAACTGGAACTGCGCAAAACCATCCTCGCCGAGCGAGCTGCGCAGGATTTCAGGGTCTTCGGGCATCATGTCCAAAGAGACGATGTCGGCCCAGCCGTCGTTGTTCACGTCGCCGCAGTCCACGCCCATCGAGAAGCGGCTGGTGTGCTGCATGGACTCGGCCAGCACCTCCTTGAAAGTACCATTTTGCTGGTTGATGTAGAGGTAATCGTTCTCATGGAAGTCGTTGCCGATGTAGATATCCGGCCAGCCGTCGTTGTTCACATCGCCCGTGACCACGCCGAGGCCGTAGCCGATGACGGTGCTGTTGATGCCCGCTTCGAGGGTAACTTCGGTGAATTTGCCGCCTTGCTCGCCTTCTTCGAGGAGGTGCGAGTCGTTGCGGAGCAGTTTGTCGCCAGACTGCGGGTGCTGTTTGCCAACGAACTGCCGCCGCTGCCCGAAAGTACCATTCTGGTGCAGCGAGTGGTTGAGTTGGTACATGTCGAGGTCACCGTCAAGGTCGTAGTCGAAGAAGGTCGCTTGTGTTCCAAACACTTGAAAATCAAGGCCATAGGCAGCGGCCATGTCCTCGTAAACAGGTACGCTGTTTTCTATTTTCCGACAAATCCAGAATTGGTTTTTGCCTTTCACGCCTTGGTAGTCCCCCACCCCATTGACGTAGATGTCAAGCATCCCGTCGTTGTTGATGTCCACGACCGAAGCGCCTGTGCTCCATTTTAGGCCAGTACGTTTTTCGGTTAGGCCAGCTTGTTCGGTTGCGTCCTTGAACTTGAGCTTTCCTTGATTGAGGAAAAGCTTGTTCTGGGTCTGGTTGGCTGTGAAAAACAGGTCAATCAGCCCATCGTTGTTGAAATCGCCAGCAGCGACGCCGCCCCCATTGAAGAAGTACATGTACTTGAGCACGTTGAAACCACCCGTTTGCTTGGGGTTATTCGTGAAATCGAGACCTGTGTCACCTTTTTCCAAGAGCTTGAACTGGGCATTTTCCTCCTTATTTTGCCCGCATCCTACAATCACAACTGCTGAAAAAAGTGCAGGTATTATCCATTTGCTCATGTTTGTTTGCTTCAGATTTTTGTGAAATGGAAATGAAAGTTTTCCCCAATTTCGGTTTTGATTTTTACGAAGAAAATGCCTGGGCTTAGGCGCTCTAGGTCCAAGACAGGGCCAACCGAGGCCAAGACTATTTTTCCGGTTGCGTCAAAAACCACAACTTCACTCTGGGACGCTAGACCGACGATTTGCAATTGGCCAGAGGCTGGGTTTGGGAAAAACCCCTTGTCCCATTGCTGTTCATAGCTATTTGAAACTGGCTCCAACTCGTTGATATTCAGCACAATATCTTGCGGCGAAGTCAATTCAACGATGAGCACATCCTCCACATTGGTGCCGTCCAGGTTGGCCTTTCTCAATTTATTTAGATTGAAATCTGCCCAATAAACCTTGCCGTTGAGCAGGTCTAAATCCAGTGCAGTCGGTGAGCCGGAGCCGGGTGAAAAAATGGTTTCGACGTTGCCACCATTCAAATCTGACCGCTGGACATTGCCGAAAGTGCAGTCCGTCCAGTACATTTTGCCCTGTGCCAGGTCAAGGCCAATGCCTTTCAGCACACCGTCAGGAACCATGACCAGCTCTTCTTGGCCTGTGCCATCAAGCTCGGCCCGGCTCACTTTGCCAATGGCAGCCCCGTCCCCCCACTCCGTCCAGTACATTTTGCCCCCGGCAATATCAAGCGCAAGCGCGTCAAGGTTGACCAATTCGTAGGTCACGAGGTCTTCTACTTCCGAACCATCAAAATTGGCCCTTTGGATTTTCTTAGTGCCGCTGTCCACCCAATAGATTTTCTCGTTTTCAGGGTCAATTTCAAGACCTTCCGGCAATTGCAAGCCAGTTGCAATCACCACCTCCTGGGCTGTTCCATCGAGGTTAGCCCGGTAGATTTTGTCACCTACCCAATCCGACCAATACAGTTTTTGGTTGACCTTGTCAAGGGCAATCCCCTGCGCCGTGGTGTTGTCCCAAGCGATGATGGTCTGCCGACCAGTACCATCCCTGTTGATGCGTTCGATACCGACTCCGCTGTTGATAAAATAAATATGCGACTGCCCAAAAAGCCAGCAAGGCAAGAAGAAAATGAAGCATAAATATTTCATAATTCATTGATTTTCAGCTAGTGGAACACTACAAAACTACCTTCCTCCAATATTTCACGTTTGGCATTTTCGTAAAAAACATCATAAATAAAATACCATGTGTAAACATCTTGGTTTGCTAGTTTCCCATTTTTTTCGCCATCCCAAAAATCGTTAAGCGGGTCGTCCGTGACAAATACATTGGCCCCCCAACGGTCGTAAACCTCAAAGCGTTTTGGCACAAATTCAAAGTCGCATCCAAAGCCAATTCTCAGCTCATCGTTGATGCCATCGCCATTCGGGGAGAAAGCATTGGGCACAAATAGCCTGCACCGGCAATCAGTGGTGTTCACCTGCTGCCTGAAGGTGAACTCACCGCAGGTGTTGGTGATGGTCGCCACATATTCATCTTCTTGCTTTACGGTCAATTGCTTGTTACGCGAACCGTCAGACCACCTATACTCACCTGGAATTTGAGGTGACAGCCGAAGCTCGTTACCGATACAAATCAAAGTATCGGGCGGAAAAAAACTGTCGTAATCCAGGTTGACAACTGCTACTTTTTCCCTCAAAACACATCCGTCAAGCGTAGCCTCTACTTCGTAAGAACCTGTGTCCAAAGCTAGAATAAATGGGCCATCTTCACCCGTAACCCATTGAAAATCAGCATCATAAAAAGTAGCGTCCAAGTTAACGGGCTGGCCATCGCACATCAGCACTGTGTCAGGGAATGGGTCAAAAGGAACTAGCACCACATCATCCACGTACATGTAATTGAACTGCTGAGTAATGGGTAGTTGGGGCATATCTGTCTGAATCGTCACAGAATCGTCGGGTAAAAAATTACCAATCCGCAAGTTCAGTTCATTGCCTTCGGCAGCAAAGCAGCCGCTAACTTTGGTCCAGTTCTGCGTGTCATTGATGACAGTACCACGGTTCTCGGCCACAACCTTGAATGGTGAGTTGGGTTCAAAGCCCTGAACGGCCAAGCCAATTGCATCCGTGAAAGTTTTCGCCTCGCCAGGGTTGTCGCAGTCTTGGTCGGGAGCAACAAAAAACGAGACGTAATAATACTTCCCTTTCTCAAGTGTGTCTGTTAAAGCCACATTTACATACTCCCTAGAGTTGAACACAAACAAGCCCACATACCCCACCCCATCCTTGGCGGGCAAATAGTTGCATCCTTGGTTCAATGGGGCCTGGTACGTAATAGCTACCGCACAGGGGTTGTACAAATCGGGAGTTAATGCAGCCAGCCAAGGCTCTGCAAGCCCTACTTGGCCAGAACCCGTTGGGCATGAAACCAAGGTCTCGAAGCTGGCGTTTGGCACCATGTTCTGGCCAGATACCGCTGCAAGGAACAGGTTGAAGACCAAACATAAACAACTGATTTTCAGTGTGTTGCTATTGTTTTTCATTGGCAGAATCAGTTTGGATTCATTGTAAAAAATTCAAAGGCTTTTGGTTGCTGTCCATTAATCAAAGTCACAAGAACCTGGTCGTTTCTCCTTTTGATAAAAACCAACTGTTTTACATCTCCCCTAACCGAAAAACCACTGACCCGGTTTTCCTGCCGCTCAAATTCACCGTTTCCTTTGCCCAGCAAAACATGGCCAAAACTGGCGTCCAATTTCGAGAACTGCGGCATAAAACCCGCATCATTGCCCGCCAGAATCAGGTCGGGCAGCTTATCGCCGTTCAAATCAGCCAATTGAATGGCATTCACACTGGAAAACTGCACTTCGGTTGGCAGCGGTTTCATCGTAAATTTCCCATTCCCTTCATTAAGGGCTACGGCTGATTTGAAATATGTCGCTTCCATGACGGCAGCTTTTTTCAGCACCTCGGCAGGTATCAGCTCTTGGATACTTTTTTTGGCGTAGTCCGAGTGCCGCAGGTTTTCCTTTTTCAAGCCCGGTAGCTGGCTGGTCAACTCTTTTTTCATTGGGATTGGCATGTCCTTGCCACCGATGCTCCGGGTCATGATTTTCTCCAACATCCCGTTGGCGTCAAAGTCGCCGACCCAGAGTTTGCAGGGCTTTTCTTTTGAACCTGTGAAATAAAAATTCTCGCCCCGGTTGCCCAGCACGAGGTCTTGGTCGCCATCACCATCAAGGTCGGCAGCCTGCACGGCGTACCACCAGCCGGGGTAGTCCGAGAGGTTGGTTTTGGCTAAACGAAGGCCTTTTTTTACTTCAAACAACATCGGGTTGCGCCATTCACCCACAATGATTAGCTCTGGCGAGGCATCGCCGCCCACGTTTGCCAAGGTCGCATCAGTGACCATGCCTAGGCGCAGCAGTTCTGGGCAAACCTCCTTCACTACGTCCTTGAACTGGCCCTTCCCGTCATTTTCGTACAAAAAATGTTGGGGGGGCGTACCATAAATCTTGGGGACACTACGGCTACCCACGAATAGGTCGAGGTCGCCATCGCCATCAAAATCGAGCGGGACAGCAACGGCGGTGTTCATGCCATTGAGCGGCAGCGCTTTTTCCCCAAAGATAAAATTGCCTTTTCCATCGTTGAAGTAAATCCGGTCAGCCATCCAGCGGGAATTGGGTTGCTGGTGATTACCTCCACTGCCCACGAACAGGTCTTGGTCGCCGTCGCCATCAGCGTCGAAGAAGCGGGCGGCTGTGTCTTCAAACATCGAATCTTGTTCTAGCGGCTTTTGCCTTGATTGAGCAAATCCTCCGCTTGGTGTTTGCAGATAAAGCTGCCCCGCCTGTCGCATCGCTCCGCCGATGAAAATGTCATCCAGTCCATCGCCGTTCACATCGGCCACGGCTGCCTTGGGGCCTTCCCGTGACAGCATCCTGAACGAGAGGCCCTCGTTGTAAAAATCAATGAAAGTCTTGTTTTCCTTGTGCTGCGCAAACGGGCTTTCGGCTGCTGCGAAAAGCCTGCCTGCTTGCGGTGAGAAGTCATAGAGGTTGCCCGAAACCTTGCCACTTGCTTTAGCCCAATCGAGTATCAGCGTGGAGTCGGCGGGCGGGTTCAGCATCACCGACTTGGTGAGGTCGGGCCAGATGACCAAGAGGGAGTCAATGCCCGTTTTTTGCCCCAAGCCAAATACCATTTTATAGTCCACTGAGGACTGGAAGCCACGGCTCGGCACGAGCTGGTAATTCAATTGCTCGGTGCCCCGGTAGAGGTTCACCATCGCCCCAATGGCGAAGGAGTTATTGCCTTTGCCTTTGAGTTTTACGGAGAGGTGGTGGTTTTTCAGCTTTTCGGAGGATTGGTTTTGGTAAACCAGGGCTTTTTGGTTCACGTTGCTCACCACAAGGTCGAGGTCGCCGTCGTTGTCGAGGTCGGCGTATGCAGCTCCGTTAGAGAAAGTCGGTTTTTCAAAGCCCCAAGCAGCCCCCATGTCCTCAAAACTGAGCGCCTGCCCCAACCCATCGGGGTTGCCACGGTTGCGGAATGCCTTGTTGGGAATGGGCACGGAGGGCATTTTTTCCGTGACTTTGCCCAGGTCTTCTTTTTTGCCCGTCAGTGCCATTTTTTGCATCAGGTCACTGGCGAAGAAGTCCATGAAATCTTGGTCAATGACATCTTGGTAGATACCGTTGCAAACATAAATATCACGGTATCCGTCGTTGTCCATGTCGAACATCAAGGCGCCCCAGCTCCAGTCGGTGGCAGCTACGCCAGCAAAATTGGCGATTTCGGAAAAGGTCTTGTCCCGGTTGTTCAGGTGCAAGCAGTTCTGCATGTACTGGTGGTAAAAACCTCGGTCGAGTTTGAGTTGGTAAACATTGTAGTTTTCAAACTGAATCAGTTTTTTCAGGCGCTCTTCGTCGCCGGGCAGCATCTCTGTGGTGAAAATTTCGGGGAAGCCGTCGTTGTTGATGTCGGCCATGTCGGCGCCCATCGAGGCATGGCTGAGGTGCTCGGTCCATTGTTCGATTTCCTCCTTGAAACTGCCATTTTGTTGGTTAATATAGAGGTAGTCCCTTTCGTAGAAATCGTTGGAAATGTAGAGGTCTGGCCAGCGGTCGCCGTTCACATCGCCCACGGTCACACCCAAACCAAAGCCGATGAGCGAGCCGAAAATGCCAGCCGCTTTGCTCACATCCACGTATTTGCCGTTGTCATTGCGAAGCAACTTGTCCCCGCCACCTTTCAGAAAATCGGCCACTGGCCAGTCCTTTGCGTAGAGTTCCCGGTTATTGGCGTAGTCGAGGGTGTTGACAGGCATGAAGCTGTTGTTGAGGATGTAACAGTCGAGGTCGCCATCGAGGTCGTAATCGAAAAAGGCTGCATGGGTAGTGTAGCCGTTTTCGTTGAGCCCGTATTCGGCTGCTTTTTCGGTAAATGTTACCTCCCCGTCCCCCTGATTGGGGGTAGTGTTGATAAAAAGCTCGTTCGCTTGGTCGTCGCCCTCAAAGTAACCAGCATTGCAAACATAGATATCGAGCCAGCCATCGGCGTTCACGTCCACCATGACGACGCCGGTGCTCCAAGCTTTGGTACCTTTCACGCCCGCCTTTTCGGTGATGTCCTCAAACTCCATATCGCCCTTGTTGAGGTAGAGTTTGTTGTCGCCCATATTGGAAGTGAAAAATACGTCCGGCAGCCCATCGTTGTTGATGTCGCCGGTGGCCACGCCACCGCCGTTGTAGAAATTGCGGTAGCTGAAGATGTTCATGCGCTCGGTGTTCTCGACCTTGTTGATGAAAGAGATGCCAGTTTGCGAAGCAGGCAATTCTAAGAAAAGTGCATCCTTGCGGGCTTTGTTTTCACAAGCGAGCAATACCAAAACCGCAAGCAAGGCAAGCGACCATCTCATAGAAGTTTCACGCATGATGAGGTAAGATTATTTGCAAAGTTAGCATTCCCTAAACAACGAAAGGCCGCCAAAATTGGCGGCCTTTCGAATTTCTAGTGCAAATTGACAGGTTGCATTTCAGCAATTAATAACCGTCGTTCTGCTGGAGGTTCGGGTTTGAGTCCAAAGCCTGTTGTGGGATTGGATAGAGAACCCTTTTTGGGTCTGTAACATCTTTCTCACTCCAGGTGTTGGCAAAGGTACCGAAACGCACTTGGTCAATGCGGCGGAACCCTTCCCAATAAAGCTCACGGCCACGCTCGTCAAGCATGGTATTGAGGTCGAGTGAGCCAAGTGCAGCAGCACCACGCTTAGCACGGAGTTGGTTCACAATTTCAAGTGCTCCAGCAGAGTCACCTTTGCGAAGCAGTGCCTCAGCTTTTGTCAGCATGAATTCTGCCCAACGCATGAGGATGATTTTGCCGGCATCAGCTGGGTGGTACTTAATAGCACGGATACCCTTCTCGGTAGCTGCACCTGCAAGTGGTACGTCAGGTGAGAACACAAGTGGTTTGCTAGAACGAGAGTCGGTGATAGGCGTTGCGTCGTCAGCGTATTGCTGACCAACAAGGAAACCACGGCCAATGCCTGAAAACTCAGAGCCGTCTGGAGTTGGATAATTGCCCTTGCGTTGGTCACCGTCTTCAAACTTATTGTAAAAGTCCGCCAAAGTTGTGAATCCGTTCCAACCAGAAGGGTTCTGGTTGTAGTGAAGTGTCATCATCCAACGGTTTTGCGATGCACCGACAGGAACTTGGAAAATGATTTCCTTTGTGGCTGTTGTCCTAAAATTGTCAAAGTAGTCGTCTTCCAAAGAGAACCCATCCGCAAGTATTGCATCGCAATACTCGATTACTTTGTCCATGTCAGCATTCTCGAACTTGTAATTACCTGTTGGGTCGTCATTGGTGTAAACGGCTTTGTTCAGGTAAAGGCGAGCGAGTAGTGCATTTGCAGCAGCCCTAGAAGCTTTACCTGTCAGAGCAGGGTCACCACTTGGCCCTTGAACTGGCAGGTCTGGAAGCGCCTCGTTCAAATCGTTTACGATAAGGTCGAATGCTTCAGCACGGTTGTAAACCCGTGGGTTCACTTCAACACCTTCATCCACCCCCCTGTCCGGTACTTGGCCCCAGAGGTCCATAACGTGCCACCTGTAAAAGGCACGCATGAATTTGGCCTCAGCAACTTCTTGTGCAGAAGGTGCAGGGTCAGTGGATGCAAGGATTTGGTTGCACTTGAATGCGAAGGAATTCAACTGGTTCCAGCTGTTGAGAATCCAAGCGTGGGTGGCATCCCAAGTATGTTGATGCAGGGTACGCCAAACGCCATTGTCACCCCAGTCAACACCACGTGTTGGGGGTATCATTTCGTCGGTGACATGCTCAAACAATGAGTAGATGTTGGCTTGGTCGTTGAAGGCACCTAGGTCGTTGTAAGCCGATGCAAGAAGCTCTGGGCCATTGCCCTTGAACCCTGCACCGTCATTCTCAACGATAACGGAATCTTTTTCGTCAACTTCCAAATTCGTGCAAGCAGGAAACGAGAAAAGACCCGTCAGACCTGCCAAAAGGAAGAAAAGAAATTTATTACGATTCATGATTTGTGAATTTTTTGATTAAAATAAAATGTTTGCGCCGAACATGATAGTGCGGGCACGTGGGAATGCGCTGTAGTCAATACCAAGTGAAGGCACTCCATTCAACGCCTTGTTTGTGTTCACCTCAGGGTCTTGGCCAGGGTATTTGGTGATTACAAACAAGTTTTGACCAGTGACAGAAAGACGAATACCAGAAATGTTCTTAATGTTCGTCTTAATGTTGTAGCCAAGTGAAAGGTTTTGCAAACGAATGAAATTGCCCTTGTGCAAAAAGCGGGTAGAAACGTCAGGAGCATTCAGGTTTCCTTCACCGTTTCCAAACACGTCCGAACGGACGTTACGACCGTTTGCCAATGAACCAGCAGTAAACAAGGCGTTTTCATTATTGTCGTAGATGTAATGACCGAAAGCACCGTTAAAGAAAATGCTAGCATCAAAATCACCAAACTTGAAGTTGTTGGTGAGGCCAGCTGTAACTTTTGGTATCGGGCTAGCACCTACGAATTTCTGAACGTCACCACCTTTGTACTGCGTAATTCCATTCTCATCAAAACCGTCAAATTCACGAACAAAGAAAGCGAACAAAGGTTGACCCTCGGCGATACGTTGAGCGAAAGCACCAGTCAAACCTTGGCCGTTGATTTCGCCAGTGTTGATAAGACCGGAGAAGTTTTTCACTTCGTTCTTGTTCAAGGCAACGTTACCAGAGATGTTCCAATCGAAATTACCCTTGTCAACTGCTACGATGTTCAACATTAATTCAACACCTTGGTTGATTACGTCAGCATCAAGGTTTCTCCAAACGAATGGCGTAACCGCAGGTTGAGCAGATGTAACCTGAATGAGAAGGTCATTGGTGTTTTTGTTGTAAAAGTCCAAGCTACCGCTTACTTTGTTGTTAGCGAAGCCGAAGTCTATACCAAGGTTAGTTTGTGCGGAAGTCTCCCATTTCAAGCCTGGGTTTGCAAAAGCTACTGAGCTGATACCACCGCCGCTCATGTTCAGGCCATTGTTGATGTCCCAGTCACCATAGCGTTGGCGTTCTTGATAAACGTTGTGAGGGATTTCTTGGTTACCAGTAACACCGTAGCCGAGGCGTACGCCCAAATCAGAGAATGCATCAGGAATAAAATCCTCTTCAATGAGCCTCCATTTGAAAGCGAATGCAGGGAAGTAGCCGTACTTGTTGTCACCACCAAACTTGGTTGAACCGTCAGCACGCAATGTCGCAGTGAAAAGGTACTTGTCAAAGAAGCCAAAATTGACACGACCAAAGAAAGACTGAAGTTCATCAGTTGTGGCAAAAGAGTTTGGAGCAACTACGCCCTTGCCATTGGCTTGGTCAGATGAAGCCAAGTTGTTAATCATCTGGTCGAGGTTGCTCGTACGGAAGTTGGTCAACTTGTTGAACTTGCCTGACCTGTTGAACTGCTGGTAGGAGTAGCCCAAAGTACCATTGAAGCTAGTATTTCCAAACTTTTTATTGTAAGTGAAATAGTTCTCCCAAAGTTTATTGTAAGTAGTGAGGTCGCCGATGTAAAGGAAACCAACACCGCTTGGACCACCAGTACCTGCAATCAAGTCCCTTGACCATGCGGAATTACGGGTAGAAGAAGAATTGTCAGCACCCAGAACGGTCTTGAATGTCAAGCCGTCTGCGATTTGCAATTCAGCATTCACGTTGCCCAATGCACGTATAGTGTTCGTGAAGTCTTTCACGTACTCAAGCAACGCCACAGGGTTAGGTTCCGTTGCGCCGGGCTGGTTCAAGTTGCCATCAGCATCACGAACCGGAAGGGTTGGGTTAGCCTTCAATGCGTTTGACCAAAGGTCGCCTTCAAACCCTACGTTCTCAGAAATAGGCACTGCATCATCGTGAACACGTGAAATAGAAATTTGTGAACCGATTTTCAAGCGGTCGCCAAGGAATTTTTTGCTGCCGTTGAAGCTAGCACTTGTGCGCTGCTGTGCTGCGTTTTTGATGATACCCTCTTGGTTTTGGTAGCCAAGTGAGAAACGGTAATTGCTGGATTTGTCACCACCACCAAACGAAATATTGTGGTTGTGCGTGATACCCGTGCGAAGTATTTCATCCTGCCAGTCGGTATCGCCGCCTTTGTCCAATATCTCACGAGCAGCTGCGCATCCTTCAAGATGTCAATGCTGGCAATGTCGTTGGGGTTGAGGAAGCTAAGTGGGTTCGTTGTCGTTTGACGGCCAAGACCTACGTCAAAACCACCACCACTTACATCGTCGCCTGCAAGCGGCACACCATCCACCACATACAACGGGTTGTTGCCTGAGCGAACCGAGGAAGTACCACGGATACGCACGTTCACGCCACCACCTGGCTCGCCTGAGTTGTTGGTGACCTGTACGCCTGCGGCACGGCCCTGAATCAATTGCTCTGGTGACGTGATGACGCCTTGGTTGAAGTCATCAGAAGTGACAGATGACACCGCACCCGTTGCATCTGATTTCTTCACAGAGCCGTAACCAATAACCACGACCTCATCCAATACTTCGCCTGCATCCATCTTCACATCGTAAACATTAGATGCAGTGATAGCTACTTTCTGAGAGGCGTAGCCTGTGAAGGTGAACTCCAACTGGGTCGCCCCTTCTGGTAGCCTCAGCTCATAGGTGCCATCAATGTCAGTAATGGTACCTGTGCTGGTACCCAACACCAATACGTTGGCGCCGATGAGTGCATCACCGTTCTGGGCATCTGTCACAGTACCTTTTATGGTACGCTGCGCCATCGCCAGACTCCCCATGCCCATTGCCAAGAATAGCAGCAACAGACATTTCGTGAGATAGTCAAACTTAAGTTTCATACAAAATTGAGTTTAGTTAGACAAAAGTTAATTGTAAAGCATTTTAGTTGGTACGGATAGGAATGGGACAATCTGAAATCTCGAAGTTTGGGATTCGTGTCGTTAGTACGTAATCGGGGCAAAGCTGGCAATTATGTTCCAAACGACCAACACATAAGTTTTGTGAACGAGTTTTGAAAAAAACTGCGTAAATCTCTAAAAATAAAACAAATGGAAGGTGTGGGGCATCTACTGAAATTTTATTCCGAACCGCATTGGCCCCGCTTCAACGTTTGCTCAAAGCTTTGATGTGGAAAACTTTTTTGGCCGCAGACTTCTTTCCTCGATTCTCCCTACATTTACCAGCAAATTTTTATTTCACTTATCACTCCAATGAATATGTTAATGTTGAAACTCCTGGAGCGTTTTTTCATTTATCTATTGGCCATCTGGTAATCATCTGCTAAGCTGACAGCAACAGTCAATGCGACGGTCGGGAAACTCTCATGAATTGTACCTTTCATCCTTTGAAGATAAAAGTCATTGGAGACTTCTTATAACGACTATTGCAGAAAACTATACTTTATTTTTAACAGAAAAGCAAAAAGTTACCGTGCA
>JALOMF010000591.1 GCA_025455635.1 Saprospiraceae bacterium
AAGGCCACTGCGTTGCGTATGCCTGACACGTAGCGTTTGCCGTCCTTGGCCTGCTGCGCAATTTTGTTGACGTCGAATTTCCAAATCCCTGCGTGGTTGTCCAGAAGTGGGCAGGGGTCCTGGCCCGGTGAGCCGGGCGTGCGGTTGTCCACTTGGCAGCAGTTGCTGGGTGCGCCGATGTTCACGTAGATGCCACCATTTTGGTCGAGGGTAAATGATTTGGCAGCATGTTCGTTTTGCTTTGGAAAACCCCCAATCAGCATGACCCTGGTACTTTCGTCGGGCACCAGCGCACCTGCTTTGAGGTCATACCTGAAAACGGCCTCATCCGAAGAGCAGTAGAGGTGGTTTCCTTGAATTTCGATGCCAGTGCCAGCCGTGCTGCCGAAGTATTCCGTTTCATCTGCCCGGCCATCGCCATTGGTGTCACGCAATGCTGCGATGCCTTTGCCATTGTGCAAGGTGTGCATTTGCACATACACATCGCCGTTGCTGTTCACGGCTATATGCCGCCCGCCTTCGCCGAGGCTTTCCGCAAAAACAACGGCCTTGAAGCCGCTTGGCAAGGTGATGCTTTCGTCGGCGGCGACTGCGTTCGCTGGGGACTCAACCGCTGTGTCAGCTGGTTTTTGCTCGTTGTTGCAAGCCAGCAAAAAAAGCAAGGGGGACAGGAGGTAAATGGATTTTTTCATAAATGTTTGATTGATGTTGTTACAGTGGTTGGAATGGTCATTTTCTTGAAGTCAACGGCTCAGTTCTAGCTTGGTTTCTGTGGGATTTTCCTTTGTGCTGTTCCAGTCGTAGTGCTTGTTGAGTTTGTAATTGTCCAAGCGGTTGTGGTAGAAGTAGAGCAGCTTGAAGTCTTGACTGGCCAGGTTCTCGCCTTCAAATACCAACGGTTTTTCGATGTGATAAACGCCGAGGTTGCGTACCCCATCTTTCAGCAGGTCTTCCGGTTCGAAGTAGATTTGGTTGGAGAGCTTGATTTTGCCCGCTTTGTTCATTTCGATGAGGATTTCCTTGGTCTGCCGCACGATGTCCAGTACAGTTTCCATTGGGAAAACAAAATCATCTGGTGGGAGTCGGAGCACCCCGAACAGGTCGAGGTGGGCATGGAGCCGTTTGAGTATATTGAAAGCAGCGTAAGCCACCACGTGGCTAGTGAGTACGATGTTTTCCTTGTGGTAGCGGTCCACCAGCCGCTCGGCCAGCATCATGGTGTACTCTTGTTCCCGCTGTAGGTCAGCCGTGACGACCCCACCGGATTTGAAATAGTCGGAAGGGTCCACGGGACGCCCAAAACGGTCAAAGCTGTTGCCGTCCTCGTCCACGAAATTGCCCATGACGTCCATCGCCCTACCGAACGAAAGCGTGATTTCAGAGGGTTGTGAAAAGAAGGTCCAGCCGAATTTCAACAATTTGCGCAAGCTGTAAAATTCATCCTTGCTCCGCAAATAACGCTCCTTGCCGATGATGCTCAGGTATTGCTCAATCAAATATTTGGCCTCCAGCACAAAATGGTAACTCAGCACCAGGGGCACGATGAAGACTTTGGTCTGTTTTCCTTGCTCATAAATGCTGCGCTGTGCCTCCACGGCCGTGCCCAGCAGGCCCATTTTCAGTTTGTCCTCCAATGCGCCGGAGCGGCTTCGAGTGCCCCCGGGGAAAAACAGGCTGTTGGTGCCACGCTGGATGGAAAGGTTGGAGACACCCTTGAGCGTTTCAAGGTAGATGGTGTTTTTCTTCCGGCGGTCCACCCGGTAGGCGCCCAGGCGGTTCATGAAATAGGCAGTGTAGCCGGTGTTGTAGAGGTTCAGGCCGGCCCCATAGGAAAATGAAGGGACTCCTACGATGGTGTCAAGGGCGTAGCCGATGAGCATCGAATCGAGGTTGGAGGAGTGGGTGGGCACGATGACCACAGTGCCCTTGGTCATCAAGGTGCGCAGGTTTTCCACTTCTCCCTTGGTGAGCAGGCGTTCGTACACCTTGTATTTACTGCCAAAAATCCGCTTCATGTTCCGGCCCGCCGCTGTGTTGAGCAGGCGGTTGAACAGCACGGTCAGGAATTTTCGGGCAAACAAAAAGGTGGGTATGCGAAAGGTGCCAACGATTTCGTCTGAGTAGCGATGGATTACTTTTCGCAGCAGTTCTTCTTCACGGGCACGTTTTTCTTCTTCGGTGATTTGCTCATCTGGCTTGCCGAAGAGCTTTTTGCTGATTTTTTTCCAGAATGCGCCGTCTTGGGGCGGGTCAACTTTCCACGGCTCCTCCTTCATCCGAATGCGCTCCATGTAAACCGTCTTGGCGATGGCATCGTCGAGGTCTTCGCCATGTAGCTTCAGGATGCGCTGAAAGGTGTACTCGTCAATTTCTTCAATAAACTGCTTCCGGTCGTTCGACAGCTTGTAAATCGGCCAGTCCTCGATGTCCGGTATTACGTGCGGATGTACTTTTGAGCCTTCGGTCATTGATTTTGCGTTTTGGCGGACTTGCAGCTTCGGAGAGCTGGATTTTCTAGGCTTGGAGTCAATTTACAGGGAGATTGGTGCTTTGTTGGGGCAGCTCACCCAACCTCGACCGGGTTCACCGCCTCGATGTGCTGTACCTCCGGAATTTTGTTTTTTATGGCCACCTCGATGCCCGCTTTCATGGTCATCAGCGACATATTGCAGTTCTGGCAGTTGCCGAGCCACCTAACCATCACGGTCATGTCTTCGGTGACGTCCACAACCTCGATGTTGCCACCATCCGACATGAGGTGGGGGCGAACATCGTCCAATGCTTCGTTGATTCGATTGATTAATGCTGCTTTTTCTTGTGCCAACATGTTGACTATTTTTTAGCTAAATTCTTGAACATCAAATGATTGTGGTGCGTGTCGAAGCCGATTTTTTGATAAAA
>JALOMF010000592.1 GCA_025455635.1 Saprospiraceae bacterium
GTGGCAATCAACTCACGTGCCATCGGTCAGTAACTGACTTTTTGTACTTATTTTGAAAAAAATGGATAAAAAATGGCAGGGAATGGGTGGTTTAGGGGTGACAAAACGGCAGGGAGCTAAATGGTAGGCAGGGAGTGTTTTGGTGGGTGAACTTTCAATTTGGCAAAAGCTGAACGTTGGTTTCTCAAAAATTCCCGGTTCATTTTGAGTGCTAGAATTGTAGCCCGACCTATTGGTGAAAGACCAATTATTTCAGAAAAATCATCGCTCCATTGAAAATGCGCTGTCCATTTTTGCTCACGTGGATTGTAAAGCGGCACTTTTTCATTTGATTCGGGGTCAATAGCCGTAATTTTTATCGCTTTGTGCCAATTGCACCCCAGGCATGAGAAGGCCAAATTATCAATATCGTCTTTTCCGTCAAAAGCCTTTGGCAGGATATGTTCCACGGCGAAATAAGCCTCCGAATAGCTTTGAGGGGACATGCAATACTCGCAGCATCCATTGGCTCTTTCTATTAAATATCGCCTAGTTGCAGCCTTCGTTTTTGGCTCAAAGAACATTGTGCTTTTTTTTGAAACCAAGGCTATCGAACATCTCTTGAAACGAAATGCCTTTCAACGAAGCCAATTTCATCACATTTTCAACCCTCCTGACGGTCAGTTCTTCCGACATTTCAATGAACGACCATAATTCGTTCATTTCGGCATCACTGATTTCACCAATTTGACGTTTTCTGATTAATTTCTTAAATCGCCGCTTTTCTGTTTCTGTAAAATCCCATTTAGCTTTTACAGTCAGTTCTTCCACTGTTTCTTTTGCAGCCTCAGCCCTTCTTTTCGTACTAATCATCACAATGGAATCCGCCAACAACTCAAGTTGGTTCGTGTCCATATTCTCTGCAACTTTTAATAGGGACTCCATACTTTTTATTGGAAAAGCTTGGCCAGTTGATGCTGTCATAACTACATTTATTTTTACAAAAATAAGGTATTATCTGGTTATTCTCAAACTCAATCCAGCTAATATAGGAGCCAGTGCTTGTGAAATGGTTGCATTCCCCTCCAGCACCATTTTTTCGGCATTTGCCAGTGCTGTTTTAGTTTCTTCATCTTGTAACATGATTTCATACAAGCCCCGCTTGAACCCTTCTTGAAAATGCTGAAAACTTTGGTATGTCCGATGTCGTTCAAACCACCCATTCCCTTTCACAACCGCCTGATAATCAACCAACAAACCCCATAATTCATCCAACCCCTCCCCCGTCAGCGCCGAGCAAGTGACCGCCTTGGGCAGCCAGCCACTTTCTTTTTCGGGGAAAAGATGCAGTGCCAAGGCGTAGTCCTTCTTGGCTGCTTTGGCCAGTTCGATGCGCTCGCCATCCGCCTTGTTGATGGCAATGAGGTCGGCCATTTCCACGATGCCCCGCTTGATGCCCTGCAACTCGTCGCCAGCACCCGGCAGCAGCAGCAGCAGGAAGAAATCCACCATGCCAGCCACGGCGGTCTCGCTCTGCCCCACCCCGACCGTTTCAATGAAAACTGTGTCGAAACCAGCCGCTTCGCAAAGCAGCATGGACTCGTGGGTGCAGTTGGCCACGCCACCCAGCGAACTGCCCGCCGGGCTGGGGCGGATGAAGGCGTTCGGCTCGGTGCCCAGGCGCTCCATGCGGGTCTTGTCGCCAAGGATGCTGCCACCGCTCACTTGGCTGCTGGGGTCAATGGCCAGCACCGCCAAGCGTCGGCCATGCTCCCTGACCAGCTTGCCCCCGAAGGCTTCGATGAAACTGCTCTTGCCCACACCCGGCGGGCCTGTGATGCCAATGCGAAAGGAACGGCCCGTGTGCGGGAGGCATTTTTCGAGGATGGCCGAGGCCAATTCACGGTGTACTGGCAGGCTGCTCTCCACCAAGGTAATGGCCCTGCCCAACACGACCCGGTCGCCCCGGAGTATGCCGTCGGCGTAGTCCTGCGCCGACCAGTTTTTGCCCAAAATGGATGGTTTTGTGCTCAAATCAAAAGTTAAGAGGGTTTAACAATTGGCCATTTCTCGCCTTAACACTTTCTATAAAAAACTGGTTATCAATTATTTATAAAAAACACCGCAATTTAACACTTGGCCAAATCTAGTGCTTTATGGTTAAAGTTGATACAAACCGACCTGCCGTCGTGTGGAGCCTCTTGCAGCTACCATTTGCCCCCGCTTTCTTTGCCATCAAGTGAACAGGATTACTTTTTTCCAAACATCTAAAGCTTTGAAGATGGCACGCTCTCATTTTTAAAATAAAACAGCAAGACCAACCATAAACACCTAAAACGTAGCGGGCAGCAGCTTCTAGTAAATGAACCCGGTAATACTTCGACATGCTGTTGCTGCCTTGCTACTTTTGGGATGCTTCCAATCCGAAATCGCTTATTCCACCTTCCAAGCAATCGCCGTGCGGTCGTCGCTGCACGACACCAAATGACTGGGCAGCCAGAGCAGTCTGTTCACGGAATTGAAATGCCCGCCATCCCGCCCGCCTTCCAGCACTTTTAGCAGTTCCATCGTTTGCAAGTCCCAGATTTTCAGGGTTTTATCTCGGCTGCCAGTGGCAAATCGTTGCCCGTCGGGGCTGAAAACGATGCTGTTAATCGTGTACCAATGGGCGGGCTGCGAGCTTGTTTTTTTGAATCCATCCGCCAAGGCCCAAACATTCAGCATGGCATCACGGCCACCACTGAAAAGCTGCATTTCATCCGGCGAATATTGGATGGAAAAAACCGAGCTGCCATGCGCCGACCGAATGATTTCACGGATTTCAAGCGTATTGGCATCGAGCAGGTAAATGGCCCCGTCGCTGGCGCCCACTGCCAGCTCTTGCCGACCATTCGAGAAACTCACGCACCTAAGTG
>JALOMF010000093.1 GCA_025455635.1 Saprospiraceae bacterium
AATTCCATTTTTTTACATGTTTCCTTGATTTCCAATTCAGCAAAGATAGTTTTTGTTTTCAATCGCTACCCCCGCCGGAACAGCTGCTCCCGCTCGAACCGCATCACCGTAGTGCCCTCCACCTTGCGAAAAACACTGTCGAGGCTCGTGGCAAACGGCAGTGTCCAAGCTTGCAACTTCATGGCCAGTTCCGAGTCCGGGATTTTATCCTCGCTCGTCGGCATTTTCATCACCGAACTGGGGAAGCCAATCAGGTAAAGCAGCGGGCTGAACACCCACCTGACCCAGTGCCAGGGGTTGCGGCGACTGGTGTAAATATAGCTCGTGGCCGTGATGTCCAGGATGTCCACTTTCCGCAAATGGAAGCGTTTCTTCTTCATCTCCTCCTTGTATTTTTCGATGGTTCGCAGCAGCTTGTTTTCTTCCGTTTTTTGCGCAGCGGCAGTGTCCTCGACCAGAATCACCCATTGCCGGGCCACCCGGCACACTTCGTAAAACAGCTTCTCGGCGTCCTTGTCGGAGAACACATGCTGGAACTCGCCCATCACCACCACGAGGTCAAAAGACTTTTCGGGAAAGGGCAGCCGGAACGGGTTGGCCACCTGCACGTCCACTTTTTCTTCTTTCAGAAACGCCTTGGCGTAGGCCACCAGCTTGGGCGTACTGTCCACACCGTACAGCTGCCTGGGGTTGTACTTCGCAATTTCCTTCAACAGGTCGCCGATGCCGCAACCTATTTCCAGCACCGAGCGCCCTTCGGCCAACTGCCTGAGGTTCAGTAGGTTAATCAGTTTTTGCTTTCGGTAAACATCGAAGGGGGTACGGGGCACGGGGAGTTGGAGCACCTCCCGGTGGTCAGTCGCTGGCATGAGCCTGTCCTGCTGCTGCTCGGCCCGCTTGAGATACGACAGCAGGCGCTGGGTGGCAATATTTCTTGGCAAACTGAACTTCATAACTGGCCAAATGTAGCGGTTTTGGCCAAAAAACCACGAATGCTAAAAGAACGCAGCCGTCTGCTCATGGCAAAGGGGCGGCGTTTGGCGCAGCGCCCATATTTGCACTTCGTAGCAATTCCAATGAGTGGAGTTGAAATTTGGGTTGCCCCGCTGTGTTGGGGCAACTTTTTTACGAAAAACTTGGGCCTTTCATCCAGCTCACTGCCCCCGTTTTGACCAATAACGGTACAGCCCTGCCACGCTCATGTCAGAGGGGTTGGCCAGTTCGTACCGACCAATGTCCTCATCGCTGAGCTGCATGGCATCCATGCTACTGCGCACATAGGCTTTGAAAAGTGGCACGACCTCGTCCATCGGAGCTGATTTTTCCCAGTAAGGCTTAATCCAATTGGCCCAATTGTGCAGGCGGCCCTCCAGCTCGATGAGGTGTGCTTTGGGCTTTACCAGTTCCCCAAAATGCGTGAGGTAGATGGCCCGGTACCGACGGTTCCGCAGCACTGCCAGCGATTTCGACCATTCCTCGATATTGATGTCGGGTGGGGGGCAAGGGGGCATGGCAGGGCCGTTCTCCCCAATCCTGATGCCGGCCACGTCGCCCGTGAAGGCCACATCTTTCATTTCCCAAGCAATGTGGTGGATGGCATGGCCGGGCGTGTGCCTTGCCCGGAACGGAACCCCACCTATCATCACCCGCTGGTTGTCATCCACGGCCTGAAGCCTACTGGCAAGGATGGGCCGCAGGTCGCCCCACAGCGAGTCCATTTTATCGGCATAAATCCGTTTGGCAGAAGTGAGCAGCTTTTCCGGGTTTTGCAAATGCGGCAGGCCCAAGGGGTGCAGGTAGATTTTTGCCCCCTGCTCCGCAAATGCCCAAGCAGCGCCCGCATGGTCGAGGTGGATATGCGTGATGAAAACATGTTTTACATCAGCCAAGGAATAACCGTGCTCGTTAAGTTGATGGACGAGGGTGGGCAGGGTGGAATGTGGGCCTGTTTCGATGAGGACTGGCCCTTCATCAGTAGGCACCAGAAAAGCTGCAATAGCGCCTGGTTGCTCCTGGAAGTTGAGGTCTATGGTTTTTACCATGATTTACCGGGGACTTCATTTTGGTTATAAAATATTAGGGACTACTTTGTCAACAGTAAACTGGCTGCGACATTTCATTTTCTCCTCAAATCCTGTTTCGAATCAAAGTAATTCTAAAATAACAGCACAATCTAAAGCTAAAAAGTCTAATGCCTGCTTAAAAACTCAATATTTTTTGCCTCGTTAACAATTAAATGGTTCGGAAAATCGGCAACCCGCTCACAGCATACCTGCTCCATGACCTGTTTCAACTGAATTTTAAGCATTGAAATCACATGGTGGCCGCCCTCCTCGCCCAAGGCTGCCACGCCGTACATGAACGAGCGGCCCAAAAACGCAAAATCGGCACCACTGGCCAAGGTGCGGGCGATGTCTGGCCCAGAGCGGATGCCGCTGTCCATCATCACTGCGATGCGGCCCTTGCATTGCTTCGCAATATCGGGGAGCGTGGCGATGGTGGACTGCCCGGCGTCGAGCTGCCGGCCCCCGTGGTTGCTCAGGATGATGCCGTCGAGGCCCAGGCGGATGGCCATTTCGGCGTCTTCCACGCTGGCGACGCCCTTCAGCACGAGCTTCCCTTTCCAGCGGTCACGTATCGGGCCAAGCTTCGCTTCGTTGAGCCTTCCGGCAAACGTCTCGTTCATCGTCTTGCCCAACTGCTTGATGTTCAGGTTTTTAGGAAAATATCGGAACATGGTCTCGAACCTCGGCTTGCCGTGGCGCAGGGTGTTGAGCGCCCAAGTTGGCCGGCCCATTATCTGCAAAATATTGCGCAAGCTCATGCTCGGCGGCATGGCCAGCCCATTGCGGATGTCTCTTGGCCGGAAGCCGAACGAAGGCACGTCGCAGAGTGCCACCAGCACTTGGCAGCCAGCGCCCTCGGCCCGGTCGAGCAGGTCGTCACGCAGGCGGTCTTCCCGTGGGTGGTAGAGCTGGAACCAAAACCGCCCGCCCGTCAGCTCGCCGATGCGCTCGATGCTGGTCGTGCTGACCGTGCTCAAGATGAACGGGATATTGTGCGCCACCGCCGCACGGGCCAGTATTTCCGGGCTGTTCGGCCAGATGAGGCCCTGCAAGCCGATGGGCGCAATGCCGAACGGCGCATCGTACACCTGCCCAAACAGCTCGCAGCGGGTATCGCTGGCCGTGTGCGGGCTGAGGTAGTACGGTCGCAGCTCCACTTGCCGAATTTCTTCGGTGTTTTTCCGAAGGTTCACGTCCTCGTTGCAGCCCCCGTCGAGGTACTCGAAGGCAAAGCGGGGAATGCGCCGCCGTGCCCGCTCACGCAGGTCTTCGATGGCCGGATATTGTGGATTGTAGGCTATTTCCATTCGCTGTTATACCTTTTCAGTGTGACGAGTTGGGCGGGCAGCGGCCCCGTGTTCCATGCCTCGTGGATGGCCACGGCAGCGCCCAACGCCGAGGCTTGGGGCACTTCCGCCGCAAAAACCTCCCTGTCGGGAAACGCTTGCGCCAGCAAGGTCATGAAAATTTCGTTCTTTGAAAAACCGCCGTCCACAAATATTTGGCGAACCGTTGGGGTGAGCACCAGCTTAATTGCAAGTGCCTGTTTTTCAACGAGTTGTGAAACAAAATCCAAATACGCTTCCCCCACCCTGCCGAGTTTTTTCACGCTGTCAAAGCTTTTTATTTGCGAAAAATCGAGGCCGAAGCGCTGTACGGCCTGCTCGTGCTCATGCCCAGCGAAAAGCCTGCTGGCCTTCACGGGCCGCCCCTCGTAGCTGAGGTAGCAGAGGCAATCCTGCGATAGTTCTTCCAGTGTGAGCGGGGCCTGGTTGAACGGATTCAAGGCGATGCACCAAGTGCCCGTCGAGAGCAGCAAAAACGGGGACTTGAAGCTGGCCAAGTAGGGTATCAGCGCCGCCGAGCTGTCGTGAAGGCCAATGCCGACTTTAATGCCTGAATCAGCGTCTAAGCTCGTATGATTTGAAGGGTTGATAGCTGGAAACTTGTCGGTCAATCCCTCACTTTCCGCCCAGCGGTGGTAAGCCTGCCGCTGGAAATCCCAGAGCAGGGTATGGCAGCCGATACTGGTTGTTTCAGCATAAAACCGCTTGGAAATTAGGCTGCTTAAATATTGGGGCAAATGGAGCGCATACTTGATTTTTTCAAACAAAATCGGCTGCTCATATTTCAAGCGGTACAATTGCAGGCCTGCATTCAAATTGCCCAAAATCGGCGAGGCCGTTTCGCTTGCCATTTGCTGTGGGTCGCCATGTTTTTTAAAAAACTGGTGATTTATTTTTTCGCTAAACGGCTTTAAATAATTATAAAGCGGAGCGATGGTTTCGCCATTTTCATTTAAATAAACAAAGCTTGCCCCATACGCTGAAAAATTGACTGCCTTAATATTCAATAAAGGGTTTTGGCTTATTTTTAAAAAAGTGCTTTCAATCCAATCAGCCAGCAATTGCAAGTCTTCGCAGGGGTGGTCGTCTTCGTCGGCGGTTTCATTTAAAACAATTGAATCCTCGAAAACTACATGATATGCTTCATCGAAAACAATGCATTTTTTATTTGTTTTCCCAATATCAAATATGAGTATTTGCGGTCTTTTATTCAACGTTTTTCTTTTTTTAAAACTCAATTATTGATGAACGCATTTAAAGTTGATGGCAGGTCCTTTTCGAGTGGAGGGGTTATCAAACCCCGGTGTCCCGGAACGCCGGGGTTTGATAACCCCTCCTCTCGAAAGGGTCTGCTAAATTGCACAACCCAAGCATCAATTTTAATTGCGACTATCTATAATCGTGACATTATTTATCAATCACAACCCTGTCGCCAAGCTCTTTTTACCACGCTGCTCAATCAATTTATCCCGCATTTTCAACTCCCGGAACACCCCCACCGGGTCAATGGCCCCTCCAGCCTGCCGGGCAGCCTCTGCCACCAGCACACGGGTATCGGTGGCGAAGGCGTCACGCAGCAGTTCCTCGGCGGCCACCACGTCATTGGCATCTTGGGCGGCTTCGAGCGCTGGGCGGTCAACGAGCAGCGCTTTGGCATAGGTGGTCAGGATGTTTTGCACCGATTGGAGCAGGTCTTCCAGCGGGTCTTTCAGGTTGTGGCTGGCGTCAATCATCCAAGCCAGTGGCGGGTTTTGCACGGCAGGGTCGGCCATCGCATCCACCAGTTCGTTGAAAATCAGGAAGAGCTGGTAGGGCTTGATGCTGCCCGTGGTCAGGTCGTCGTCGCCGTACATCGAGCCATTGAAATGGAAGCCGCCCATGCGCCCGAAATGCAGCAGCCTCGCCACGATTTGCTCGATATTGGTATTGGGCAAATGGTGGCCGAGGTCAACCAGCACTTGCGATTTTTTGCCCAAAAACTGGCAAAGCGACCACGAAGTGCCCCAGTCGGGCACCACCATTGAATAGAAATTAGGCTCGTAGGGCTTGTACTCGATGAGCATCGTCCAGTCGGCGGGGAGGCTGGCGTAGATGTCGGCCAAGGCATCGGCGGTGCGCTGCCATGCCCGCCGGAAATGCTGCTGCCCCGGAAAATTGGAGCCATCGGCCAGCCAGACCGTGAGCACCTTCGAGCCGAGTGCCATGCCGTGCTGGATGCAGGCGATGCTGTGCTCGACGGCGTGTTGCCGAACGGCGGCATCGGTGTGGCACAGCGAACCGAATTTATACGAAAACGCCTGCCCCGGCTGGTCTTGGAAAGTATTGGAATTGACGGAGTCAATCGAAAGCCCGTGCGAGTCGAGCAGTTGCAGCAGGGCCTGCGGGTCGCTGGGGATGTCCCACGGAATGTGCAGCGAAATGGAATTGGAAGAGCGGTTGAGCTGGTTGAGCAGGGCCACGTCTTCGATTTTTTCCTCCAAACTGCGTGGCTCGCCGCCGCCGGGAAACCTGCCGAAGCGGGTGCCACCCGTGCCCAGCGCCCACGAGGGAATGGCTACTTGGAACTGCCTAATTTTATCCACAACTGCTTGAATATCAACGCCTTTTTTGTGCAGCAATGCCGCCGTGTATTGGAATTGAAATTCATGGTGGGCAAGTTTACCCAGGTTGTTATCCCCGATTAGTGTGGCTACTGACATGGCTGGTTAGATTAATTTGGGTGAAAATAACGCAAGCCCTCAAACCATCCTTCCTTGGTTCCAATTTTTATTAAAAAACAACGGCGGAACTTGTGCAAAGCTCCGCCGTTCTTCGTGCCGACACTACCAGTGAAGCGCTAGGGCTTGCTTCCTTCCAGCCATTTGCTCACGTCAGGGCAGCCCATCAAAGCTTGGTCAACATGGATATAAGTGGACCTCACTTTTTCTTCCACCCATTTGGCAGTTTGCGACGATTTCTTCTCCTCGGTCGCAGCCGCTTGGATTTTAGAATAATCTTTGTCAAGGCTGGCCACGTGCGGGGCAGTGCGGCTTTGCAGGTTCACGAGCCTGAAATAGGTTCCTCCACGTGGGTCGGAAAAGCTGAAAGGCTTGGAGTATTCGCCAACTTTCATGGTGTCGATGGCAAAATAAATGGCAGGGTCGAGGTCGCCAACTTCAAAGAAACTATTGCCGCTCTTGGGGCTCACCATCTTGCCATCGTTGTTGTAGCTCTGGGTTTCCTTGTAGCCGAATACCTTCACAGCCCTCGAAAAACTAATGCTGTCCTTCATCAACAATTGGCGGACCGAATCCAGCAGATGCATTGCAAGCTCAAGGTCGGCGTCGGTGATTTCAGGCTTCACGAGGATGTGCCGGGTATGGATACTGTTGCCACGGCGCCCTATCAATTGGATGATGTGAAAGCCAAACTCCGACTCTACAACGTCGGAAATCTCATTCTCCTCCAGCTTGTAGGCTGCTGCCTCAAAGGCCGGCACGAACTTGCCCCGCTTCGTCCAGCCGAGGTCGCCACCGATGCGGGCGCTGGCAAAATCGTCGGAGTACTTGGTGGCCATCTCCTCAAACTTCTCACCATCGTCCACGATGCGGGTGCGGATGGCCTTGAGTTTTTCAATGGCCTTGTTGCGCTCGGTTTCGTTCACTTTTGGCTGCACGACAATCTCGCCCACCTCTACCTCGGAGTTGAAATAGGGCAAGCTGTCACGTGGTATTTTTTTGAAAAATGCCTTCACTTCCGAGGGCGTCACAGAGATGCCTTCCATCACTTTGGCCCGCATCCTTTCGGCCAAAAGTTGGTTGTTGAGGTCTTCCCGGAAGGCTTCTTTCACCTCGCCGATGGACTGGCCGTAGTACTCCTCGAACTGGTTCACATCGCCGCCCATGTAATCGAGTATTTGTTCGATACGGGCGCTCAATTGGGCATCAACCTCTTCGGGCGTGACCGCCACACTGTCCACCTTGGCTTGGTTGACGAGCAGTTTTTGCGTGAGCAAGTTTTCAAGCATCATGCACCGGGCGTTGGGCGGTATCTTGCCACCTTGCTGCTCGTTCAGGAGGGCTACCTGCTCTTCCATTTCTGAAAGCAGCACATATTCACTGCCCACGTTGGCGATGACCTTGTCTATCACCTCCCGCTGTGCCGTGGCCATTGCAGCCACGAACATGAGGGAGAAAAAAGTGAAAATTGTCTTATTGAGCATTTATTAAATGATTGATTGTCAATTGTTTGCAAACAGCTGCTCAAAAAACCTTGACATAGTTTTTTCGAACGGCTTCTTCATAGAGTTTATCCTTCAGCTCTTCGAGCAACTGTGTTTTCCGCTTGTGCAAAATCACCTTCCTTGCCTGGCCCTCGATGTAGGAAAGCGGTGCAATTTCCTTTTTGCGCACCAGCTCCAAGAGCTTGAAGTAGTAAACAAAGTCGTCGTCCCGTTGGATGAAGTCACGGCGGTTTTCCACATTGTTGACCGTGAGCGTGCCCTGGGGCATGTAGGCGGCCAAGTCATCTACTTTGTGCCAAGCACTGTCCTGTAGGTGATGGACGACGGCGTTCTGGCTGCACCAGCGTGCTAGTTCGGCGAAGTCCTCGCCCTTGCTGCTGTTCCACCAGTCCAGGGCCTTGTCAGAGCTGGGTGCTTTGCGGGGCGCCTTGATGAATCTGCAGCGCAAAATGGGCGTCTCCAATTGGTACTGCTCCTTGTTTTTTTCATAAAACTCTTGAAGCTGGGCGGTCGTCACCGTTGAGTCCAGGAGTCGGTTCACCACGATGTTCTCGTAGTTGTTTTTTATCAATGACGAGCGGTAATCGTCCACCAGCTTGTCTATGTTGAGGGTGGAAGGGATATTCTGCTCGGCTTCGTGCAGCAGGGCCGTTTCCCGCATCCAGTACCGCACGAAAGTGTTGATGATGACCGTGCTGTCCTCACCGGTGATGCCCGCTGGCAGCATTCCCTCCAAGTCGGACAGGTAGAGGTTTTTGTTGTAAATGCTGCCCAATTGGCGGTCGTCCTTGGAGCGTTTCCCATCTTTTGAGCATCCCAGCATTTGCCCAAAAACAGCCACTACAAAAAGCAGAAACCAGATGGGGCGAATGGCCCCATCTGGCTTATTTTCATAGTTTGCTTTTTTTGAAACGACCATGTCAGGTTGTTGGCTGGTTGGCATTTTGGCAGTTGGCGTGCTGGGCAGTCAGTACCCAAAACGCCAACAAGCCGACCCGCTATTTTTTCACCAAGCTGTTGAACACTTTTTCGTTGGTTTTCACCTTGTATTCTTTGCGGAGCGACTCCAGCCACTTCTTCTCCAGGTGGTCTTGGTAATCGGCCACGACGTAGCCACGGGCGTCCTGCAAGGTTTTTTGGCCCGGCGGCAGCAGTTGTTCCAGCTTGAAGAAATTGTAGGATTTGTCACGCTTGCTGATTTCCACGGGGGATAGCGCACCTACTTTCCACTCCATTTTGTCCACCACTTCGTTGCGGCCTTTTTCGTATTGCTTTTCGGTGCGGGACAGGATTTTCTCCTCCTCTGTGTTGAACTTGGCAAGCACGGCGTCGGGGCCGTTGTGGCGGGAGAACTCCCGGATTTGGTTCACCATGTCCTTTGATTTTTCAACCAAGGCAAACTGGCTCAACACGGCCCGCTCCTCCCATTTGTAGTTCTCCTTGTGCTGGTTGTAGAACGCCTCTAGGCCGACCGAATCGGCAGAAGCCTTGTCCCAAACCTCCATTTTGGTCACTTCGAAAAGCATGACGCCCTCCTCGTACTCCCGCATCAGCGACTTGAACTCAGGGTATTTGGTATCGAGCAGGCGCTCTTCGTGCTTCAGCGCCGTTTCACCCAAATAGTCGGCATACAAGCTGTTGACCACGGCTGGGATGCCAGATGTGGCCATCTGCTGGCGCTTGCGGGAGGCTTTTGCGCAGTAGTCGGCGAAGGTGCCCAAGCTCGTTTTTTCGTTACCAAAGCTGAAAAGTTGCTTGGTCGAGGGCGTTTCAGGGGCTTTCCATTTGAATGTCAAAAAACTTTTGGCGGTATCTGCTTCCAAAGAGGCGATGAAATCGTCGAGCGTTGTACGGTCTTCCACAAAATTGCCTTCCTTCTTGATGCGCTCAATCATTTTCAGGCGGGCCAGCTCGAACCGGGCATCCTGTTTTATCTGGTTTTGCAACCTCGATTTCACGACTGGGAACGGCTCGTCACGCTTCAGGCTGACGCGCTTGATGATGTGCCAACCAATGGCAGATTGAACGGGGTTCGTATAGTCGCCATCGGCTTTGAGGCTAAATGCAGCGTCTTCAAACGCTTTCTCGTAACGGTTGATGCCAAAAAAGCCGATGTAGCCGCCTTTGGCAGCCGTGGCTTGGTCTTGGGAACGGGACTTGGCGAGTTCCTCGAAACTGGCACCACCCTGCAAGGCGGTGTAAATGGAATCAATGGCCCTGCGGGCTTTGATGAGGTCAGGGAACTTGTCGAGCCGTACCATGATGTGGGCTACTTCCACCTCGCCACGTGCAGGGCGGCGGCTGTGCACCACCAGCAAATGGTAGCCAGCATTGGTGCGGATTGGGCCTTGTACTTTCTCCAAGGGGCCATTGTAGGAAGCCGATTCGAGGTTGTAGAATCCGTTTGGGAAAAGTGCGGTCACAAAGCCAATGCGGCCTTGGTTCTTGGGCACCGACTTGTCGGTGGAGTACGCCGTGGCAACCGATGCGAAGTCATCGCCTGCATCCAGTTTCTTTTTTGCTTCCAAAATCTTGTTCCAGGCAGCAAGCGTGTCGGCGGGACTAGCGTTGGGCGCTAGGTTTATCATGATGTGGCTGATTTCAACATCCTGCTTGGTGCGGGTGTAGGCTTCGTCCACCAGTTTTTCGGTTACTTCCCGGTCAATCAGGTAAGAATCGGCAAGTTGGCGGCGGTAGCCATCCAGTTCTTGCTTCAGCGACGAAATCGTGTCCAGCTTCATTTCCCTCGCCTTTTTCACCTTCAGTTTGAAATTGGTGTAGAGGTCGAGGTACTCTTGGAGGCTCGCCTTGGAGAAATCGGCCTTGTCTCCGTTTGTTTTCGAATAAATGTACTTGAATTCGGAGAGGTGTACGGGCGTTTCACCGACCGAAAAGAGCACGGGGTCATCTTTGTCTTTTTGCGCAGAAAGCGCCGTGGAAAAAGAGAAAGCGAGAAGCAAAATCAAAAAACGATTCAGCATGGTTGGATATATTTTGGTTATCAAAAAACTTGTGTCCAAAAGTTTGGCGACTTGACTTCGGCCAAATGGAGCTATCAACGCATTTATCAATAAAAGATTGACAAAAGCGCCGCAAAAGTAGCAAAAAATGAAGCCCATCGAAGAAATGGACTTCTCATTTGAATTTCATTTGATTTTTTAGCCAATGCTGGCAATTCGCCTATTTTT
>JALOMF010000593.1 GCA_025455635.1 Saprospiraceae bacterium
CGAATCCTTCGAAGCGCTGAAATATAAAGGGATTGCAAAAATGTTTGACAAACAATACGCAGCTGCACTTGCTGACTTTGAAGAGTACGAGCGCAAGTTTGAAAGCGACGGTGACATTTTTTACAACAAAGGCCAATGTCAATTGCGATTGGGTCAATTGGAAGGTGCTGTTTCGTCCTTCAAAAAAGTGCTGAACATCACTCCTGACGATGTTGAAGTCATCTTCCTCATTGCCGAAAACAATTACAGTCTCGGCAGGGCGGAAGAGGCCATAATGATGTGCGACAGCGTACTGAACAAACGGGACTGCTACGTGCAAGCCATGAACTTAAAAGGGGTTGCACAAATGGATGTGGGCAAGGCAGAAGAAGCCCTTTCCACGTTCAAATCTGGAATCTCCTGCTCTCCCTATTACCCTGATTTTCATCTCAACAAGGGAATCGCTTACATAAAATTGGGCAAGAACGAAGAAGCTATAAAGCAAATGGATATAGCATTAGGAATGGCTCCCTCCAGTGGCCTGGCCTATCTGATTCGGGCACAGGCTAAGCACAATTTGGGAGATAAATCTGCCTGCAAAGATTTGGACAAAGCCATTTCCCTTGGCATCACGGTAAGCGAGCAACAGCGGGGAGCGATTTGCAGGTAGCCATGGAATTTCTACCTTTGGCCAAAACGCATCATCCAAATCTTTTACCAAATGAAAAAATGCCTGCCCATCATCGCCTTGCTATTGGTCACAGCCGCCCTTTCCGCCCAAATCACCGTCACTAGTGCCACCTTCCCGGTAGCTGGGGATACGCTTTGGTTCGCCGTTGACAATTCACCCGGCACCATCGGGTCGCTCACGGCCCCCGGCCCACAGGACTGGGACTTCACGGGCCTTTCCGCCGATGCGACCTACAACACCGTCTATCGCCCGGCGAACGGGGGCAGCGTGGGCGCACAAGTGCCCGGTGCGGAATTGTTCACCGTTGGTGCGCTCGGTTCGGAGACGTACTACAACGTGACGGACACGAAATTTGAACTGCAAGCCTACCACGGCATTTTGCCCTACGACCTCGTCGCCAATAATATCTTTGAGTATTATCCGCCATTGCCAGAACGCCGTGCGCCGTTGAATATGTTTGACATCAATGCAAGCTCATCGGGCTTCCTTGAACTCTTCGTTCCGTCTGAATTTTCGCCCGTTTTGATGCTGCAATTGGCCGCTCAAACGAACAATGCGCAAATTGACTCCATGCGCTACCGGATAGCGATTAGCGGCACAGAAGCTGTGGATGCCTACGGTCAAATGAGCATACCCGGTGGCACCTTCCAAGTGCTGCGGGAAAAGCGCACCCGGTACACGGAAACCCGCATTGATGCCAAAATACCCCCGCTCGGCTGGTTGGACATCACAGATAATTGCATTCAGGCCGGCTTCTTCGGGTTGGGCGTGGATACGACGGTTGCCTACCATTTTTTCAATGACGTGGCGAAGGAGCCAATCGCCGTCGTGACGCTGGACAACAACCAAGCCTTTGCTACGCAAATCGTTTATAAAAACACGACGACGCCCATCATCAACTCAGTGAACAATAAAAGCGGGACTGCGCCTACAGTGGCCATCTCACCAAATCCTGCCAGCGACGAGGCGGTTTTTGAGTTGAAAAACCTCGTGCCGGGCCGTTACCGCATGGCCGTTTTCGATGAAACAGGGCGGTCGGTTTTTGAAAAAATTGCGCAGCTAAACGATGGCCACACAGAGCGGGTTGGCCTTTCGCAGCAATCGTCGGGCGTCTATTTTTTCAGCCTTTTTGATGAAAACGGGCGGTCGGTTTGCCAAGAGAAATTGGTGAAGAGATAGGCTGTGAGGGCCGATTGATGACTTTTTAAACACGGAGGCATGGAGGGCACGGAGAGCCACAGAGGGTTTGAATATTGCATATCCCTCTCAGTGTATCTCCGTGCCCTCCATGCCTCCGTGTTTAAAAAAGATACAGCTCAAGCCACCTTCTTTGCCCGCTTGTCCGCCTTCATCTGAATCACGTCCACCAAGAAGGCGAAGGCCATCGAGAAGTAGATATAGCCCTTGGGAATCTCGAAATGGAAGCCCTCGGCGAGCAGCGACACGCCAATCATCATCAGGAAGCACAGCGCAAGAATCTTGAACGACGGGTGCTGCCGGATGAACTCGCTGATGGGCTTCGACGCCACCAACATGATGAGCACCGTGACGATGACCGCCGTGTACATCACCCAAAGCTCACTGACCATGCCCACGGCAGTGATGATGGAATCCACGGAAAACACGAGGTCGAGGATGATGACCTCGGTAAGCAGTCGGTTAAAAGTGGCCTGCTTGGGCACGGCTGGCCCATCGCCCGATTTGTCCTCGGTCTTGTGGTAGATTTCCTTGGTGCTCTTGTAAATGAGGAACAACCCGCCCAGAATCAGTATCACTCCTTTGCCCGAAAAATCAATGTCGAAGAGGGTAAACAGCGTCTTGTCCAGTTTCAGAATCCAGGAGATGACACCCAGGAGCATTAGCCGCATGACCATTGCCAGACCGATGCCCCAAAAGCGGAGCTTGTTGCGCTGGCTTTCCGGCAGCTTGTCGGCGAGGATGGAGATGAAGATGATATTGTCAATGCCCAAAATGACTTCAAGGGCGATGAGGGAAATCAAGGGTACGATAGCGTCCATCATGGTTTTCGCAATGTGATTTTGTTAAACAAGTAAGGGATTAAAACAGTCAGGCATTGAGCGTGTTGCGGTGCGAGGCAAGTTCTAATCTGAATTTAATCCAGCAGGCATGATACGATTATAAACCAATAAAATATATATGAACCCAGCTACGCCAGAAAACGTAAAAATCCGACCATTTCCCGAAAACACGCTGGCAT
>JALOMF010000594.1 GCA_025455635.1 Saprospiraceae bacterium
CGTCCGGCCCATCGCAGGCAGCCGCCCAAGCCTTGAATTTTTCAAAAACAAGGTGCAAGTCCCCGCCGGGCGCTACCCTTGCCTCGCCGTAGCGCTCCCGCTCCCGCTGCTCGATGCGGGGGATGCGCACAGCGGCAGGCAGCCACAGCCAAACCACGAGGTCAAACTGCGGGATGAACACATCGCCCCAGCCGCAGAGCGAGCCGGACAGCACCCAAGCCTCAGCGCTTGCCAGCCGCTCCGACAGGATTTGCCGACGGTGGTCGGGGTTGCGCTTGCGGCGGTAGCGCAGCTCGTCCTCCGTGAACCAATAGACGTCGTCGGTATCGAAATGCGGGCAGCCCAGCCGCTCGGCCAGTGCCCTGCCGAGGGTGGAGGTGCCTGCGCCAGGGGCGCCGAGGATGTGGATTTTGCTGGACAATTCTATACTTTTTTTGATTTCAGATTTCAGATAGACGAATTCAGATTTCAGATTGGGATTGGCGATTTCATGATTTGGCGATTACCAAGTTAGTTTTCCGGTTCATGAATTTCCCAATTCTCAAAGTCTCGTAAAATCTAAAATCATATCTCGTCTATCTGAAATCTGAAATCAAATTACTCAAAAGAAAGCCCCTCCAAACTCAGCACCCTCCCTACGGGATAAAGGTTCACCGTCGGCTCGTAGTATTTCGTCTTTTTGTACACCCAAAACAGCTGCGCCCACTGGCTTTTGGCAAACTCCGGCTCGGCGAGGCGCTTGGCTTCTAGCTCGGTTTTTACCCAAGGGTTTTCTTTTAAAAATTGCGCAGCAATATCCTCAAAAACATAAGGCGAGAAATACTCTTTTTGCCCCAAAATGCCATCGAAATAATTCCAGGCGAAATAGCTGTCAACTGCCTGTGGCTCAATGGTTTCCATCAAAAAACGCACGGCGGGCTGGTCGGTCAGGGCCAGGTAGTCGCCCTTGCGGTAGGGCCAGTTTTTCACCTCTTTTTCCACCTCGATTTTATGGTGCAGGTAGTGGCCCTCGTAGGCGTTGCGGGTCTCGTACTTGCCGATGCGGTACAGCTCGACTTCCGGCTCGGCGTCGGCGGTGAGGCGGTGGAGTTTCACGCCGTTCAGTTGCAGCAGTTCGATGACTTCTTGGTAGGCTTGCGGGATGAGGTATGCCTTGGGCTTGAGCACCTGCACGGTCGGTTTCATGCGGCTCCAATACGGGATGGGACGGGTGTACGGTGCCGAGCGGTCGTACCAAAGGCGGTCGAGGCCAGTGACTTCGCTGGGCTTGTATTTGCCCTCAAAACCCTTGAAAATAATGGTGTCAACCAGGGCTTCGTCGGCTTCCCAGTCGAGGTTGGCGTAGGTGTCGGACCTAGCAGCGGCGATGGCCTGCGCCCGGATGTCCTTGATGCGGCGGTGCTCCAAGCTCAGTTCCTGCAGCAGTTCCGACATGAAATCGTAGGTGGCCTGCACCCGCTGCGGGAAGGGCTTGAGCATGTGCGTCTCCGGCACGAAGGCGATGCAGTGGTGCAGCGCCGCATAGCCGCTGCTGAACCTCGGCGGGTCGTAAAAAGCGTAAATCCCATCGGCGGGCGTGTCCTTGAACTCGTTGACGTAGGGGCTCATTTCCTGCCCACGGCGGGCCATGCGGTTGTAGAGCCGGGGCAACAAAATGCGGCGCATGTAGCTGCCGAGGAGCGTGCCCAACTTGTCGGTCTGGGTGGGCAGCAGGGTCATCGTGTACTGGTAGTCGGCGCCGTTGGAAGTGTGGTTGTCCACCAGCACGTCGGGCTGCCATTCGTTAAAAAACTTGGTGAACGAGCGGGCGTTTCGGCTGTCGCATTTGATGAAATCCCGGTTCAGGTCGAGGTTGCGGGCATTGCCCCGAAAGCCATATTCCTGCGGGCCGTCCTGGTTGGCCCGGCTGCAGCAGCCCCGGTTCAGCGCCCCGTCAATATTGTACATCGGGATGAATGCGACCACGATATTTTCCAAAATGGGTCGGTAGTCCTGCTTCTGCACAAGGTCACGGCAGAGCACCATCGAGGCGTCCACGCCCTCCGGCTCGCCGGGGTGGATGGCGTTGTTGACGAGGAGGATGAGCTTGCCCTGCGCCCGCAGTTTCACGGGGTCGAACTCGCCCGAAATGGACACCACGGCCAAGTGCAGCGGGTGGCCGCTGTCGGTCGGGCCGTACTCGATGAGCTTCATCTGGTTGTAGCCGAGGTCGAGTTTTTTGTAAAAATCCATCGCCTGGGCATATGTGGCGGTCACTTGATTGTTCTGCTCGAAAGGGGTGTTGTAGGTGCCGGATTGGGCCAATATTGCGGAGCAAAAAAATAAGGACAGGAAGGTGGTCAGTTGCTGCATGGTTGACGGCGGACGGTTGATGACGGACGATTGACGGTAAATACCGAAACCCGGCATGGTCATCATCATTTTTTTTGGTACTTGAGCGGGCAAGTTGGGCAAAAGTTTTCAAACCCGACTGAAACAGTTGCGGGAGGTGGAGCGTCCTGCTTTTCCAAATCGCCGAATTGCGCTATGTTTGGGAAAAAAAACGAATCCGCCCTGCACAGCTGCCTGAAAACGAGCCTTACTTCCGCCAGCCGCTACGCAACAGTGGCCTGCCTCCTATTTTTGGGATTGAACACTGCCGCCCAAGCGACTTACCGCATCGAAAAATACAACACCAAGAACGGCTTGAAGCACCACTGGGTGCGGGGCGTGCAGCAAGACGAGCAGGGTTTCCTGTGGCTGGCCTTGAAAGACGGCATGATTGCGCGCTTCGACGGGCGCAGCTTTCGGCATTTTCCGATGAACGAGGCGGAGAAAGCCCAGTTCGGCGGCAACGTCATCTATGCCCTGATGATTGATGAAAAGGGCAGGTTCGTCGTGTTGGTG
>JALOMF010000094.1 GCA_025455635.1 Saprospiraceae bacterium
TTCGTTGGTTAAAAGGGAAGTGCCGTGCTTCGGGCAAGCTGCACAATGAACGGCACTTCCCCTTGTCATTCCCGTAGAGAAACTGTGACGTCATGAGGGATGTCCCAATAAAGTGGTATAACTTTTTCAAAAATCATGACTGTTTTCCACTCATATTGAAATCTATTTCTTATCCTTAACAATGATTGTATCCAATTGGAAAATACTTTGGGAAATTGAGTCTAAGCCTAAAAATATAGTTGCCATCGTAGGGTTTATCAGTTTATTCGATGTTTCATATTCATACCCAAGCCTTAGATAGGGTGTCCTTTCAAAATTTACCATTAGCCTTATTTTGTCCAATGCAAAGATTGCAGAACCTGAAGGGCAGATTGTATCCGTTTTTGATACTGATGCAAAACAGCCAATTCCCACTGCATTGAACTCAAAATCACCATTGGAGTTTTTGGAAAAATATGCAGTGTTGGTTGCGCTGAGGCACCCATTATCGCTGTAAAAAACAAGTGTATCGCTAAAGCAGTTGTTTACTTTTATGAAAATGGAATTGTCTTTTGATTTGCAAGCTATTTGTGAGTAGTGAGGTAGGTTCGTTTCATCAATCAATTCTATAAATTTCGGCTGCTTTTTTTCTGTACAGGCGATTAAACAGGTTAGGACAAATATTGATAGTGTAAATTTCATGAGTCCCGTTTATATTAAGGCAAAGATTTGACAAATTTTTGAAATTTGTCAAATCTGGCCTATCAAAAGGTCAAGGAAAGGCGAGCGGGTGCGCTTGTTTTCGGCGATGAGTTCGAGGGCTTTTTTGTGACCGGGTGTCATAGGGATGAGGGATTAGGAATGAGGGATGAAAGGGTTTCGTGCTATTGCTGATACCAATCGTATTTATTGGGCTGATAGCCTGTTTCAAATTGCTTCAAAGCGCCCTTGAACGGCTTCAATGCTTTGACTCGCCGATGTATCTCCGTTTTTGAAACAACAGATTCGTCTGGCTCAACCTTGACTCTGACATTCAAGGCTTTTGCCATTGCGGAGATGGCTTGAATGGCTTCGGTATTGCTGGATTCGATGATGAGTACCATTTGATTTTATTTGTTTTTCAAACAACGGCTAAATGTACAAAGTTTCCTGACAATCAAACAACTCCTACAGCACCTCCGCCAGCCCAAGATTCCCGAGGTCGAGGAAAGGCGACCGGGTGCGCTTGTTTTCGGCGATGAGTTCGTCCCGATAGCTATCGGGATTTTGTGACCGTCTGTCATAGGGAGGAGAGGGTTTATGGTTTCAATGATTGGTGAGACGGAATGAGAGTCCCAAGACGGCGGCTTGGTTCCTGAACGACAGGATACCAGTGGGATTAAAATTCTCGTCCACCGTCTGAAATTTGTCGTTTTCCCCTATTCCTTGTTGGTATCTTGCAAATAGGCCGAACCGCTTCCAATATGCTTGAACGCCAATCTGTAGGCCATAGTCTGTTTTGTTGACGAAGGAGTCGCCATCATCGTCCTCCCAACCTGTGCGGTCGTAAATTTTGACGCCCTCTTTCATCCGAAATGAAAGATAGGGGCCCAAGGAGAGGCCAAGCCATCTGCCCACCAGCAGGTATTCCGCTTGCGGCGTGAACGTCAAATAATCGAAGCGATAACCGACACGGTCAGTCTGGAATAGGACTAATCCGTTCGGGCCATAGACAAAGACAGGGCCATCCGGCTTCACATGGAATCCCTTCCGCTGGAAATGAACAGCAAATGGGAAAGATAAACGCTCGTTTTTAGTGCTGAATTTGACGGTGAACCCCGTTTCAAAACCGATGCTGGCCTGATTGCCAATATCGTCCCGGTCAGCAATCAGATAGGGAAATGGCTCCGTTGCACGGATGTTGGTGTAATTGGACGCTACTTCTTGATAGACCTGGATTTTCTGGGCATTTGCTGTAAATGTCAGCAAGGCAAACAGTGCGAAATAAAGGAAAGCGGAGCGGCTGTGTTTAGCTTCTGTGGTTAGTTCTTTTGCAAGTTCAGACATGCGGCTTAGGTTTGAGTTTTGAGTTTGGCAAATATAAGGAAAATCCAATACATTCCCCTTCCAAGAATAGATTTCTGGACTGTCGGTGCAAGGGCGGGTGCATCTCATCACCGATGGGACGCTTCTCATCACTGATGGGATGAACCTAATCGCCGATGGGGTTCATCTTATCGCCGATAGGGCTTATCTCATCGCCGATGTGACGCATCATATCGCCGATAGGACGCATCCCATCGCAGTAAGAATTGAAAATTGTGTAAAATAAGATGAATCTCATCGCCGATGGGCTTCATCCCATCGGCGATGAGCTAAGGATTAGCCACGATGGTACATACCTCATCGCCGACAAGATGATTCTCATCGTTGATGGGATAAACTTCATAGACGATGAGGTGAGCATGGAGACGCTAAGATTCGTCTTATCGCCGATTGGATGCATCTTATCGCCGCAAAGACGAACCCAATCGGCGCAGTGACGAACCCAATCAGCGACAAGACTCATCCCATCGGCGCATTTTTCATTTCCTAAAACACCAGCAAGCACCACACCACCGACAAGGTAAACGGCAGTGTCATCGCTTGCATTTTGCCAAAAAATTAAAGAAAATCGAGGGGATTTGATTCTTGAAGCGGTGACTTAAGGCAGTTTCCAGCATTTTTGCCGCTCAAAACCCAAAGCTCGCTACAATATGGTTGATTACAATCCGAAATCTTGGTGGAAGCTCATTTTCGTCTTCCACCGCAGCGATACCCTCCGCCAATTGCTGCCTGCAATGGCGGGCGTGGCGGCCTACACGGCCTTGGTCGCCTACTTGGAGCAGGATGTGTTCCATGTTCAGTTCAAGAACTCCACCATTGTGCATTCGATGGTGGGCTTTGTGCTGTCCATGTTGCTGGTTTTCCGCACCAACACGGCCTACGACCGCTGGTGGGAGGGCCGCCGGATTTGGGGCGGCATCGTCAACAATTCGAGGAACTTGGCGCTGAAACTGAGCGTGATGGTAACGGACGTGGCCACTCGCCAACGGTTTCGGGCACTCCTCACCAACCAAGTAATGGCCATGAAATGGCACTTGCGCAGGGGCTTCAACGCTGAGGATTTTGAGGAGACCGACCGCTATTCCATTGCCGATTTCAGGCAGAAAAAACACCTGCCCAATGCCGTCATGCAGGCTATTTACCGGGAGGTGGAGGAACTGCACCGCTCCAAGCAAATCTCCGGCGAGCAGCTCATCTACCTCAATGCCGAGTTGCAGTCCTTCACCGACCATATCGGGGCCTGCGAGCGCATCCAGAACACGCCCATCCCGTATGCTTATAGCTTGTTCCTGAAAAAGGTCATCTTCCTTTATATTTTTACCATGCCCATTGGTTTTGTGTCGGAGTTTGGGTATTGGTCTATTGCCATTATACCGTTGGTTTTTTATGCTTTTGCGGGCATTGAAATCATTGCGGAGGAAATTGAGGACCCGTTTGGGCAGGATGCCAATGATTTGCCGCTGAATAGAATGAGCAATACGGTGCGGGATAATGTTTTGGAGATATTGGGATGAATGCTTTTTTTGACGCTGAGGGACGCTGATTTATATGATTTGATATGTTTTTTGGGACGCTTAATAAATCATAATAATCAGCGTCTTTCAGCGTCAAAAAAAATATAGTATCATTTACCATGAAATCATGAACTACTAACACCATGAAAAAAAGCAGCTATACCAATTTCCTCTACCAATTTATTGGGTGGCTGGTGTTTTTTCAAATTACGAGGCTGGTATTCGTCGGGTGGAATTTTAATGAATTTAAAGACCTGCCAGTGGCTTCGTTGCTGGCACTGCCGCTCCAATCGATGCGGCTCGATGCGGCCATGAGCAGTTATTTTATGGCCATACCCTATTTGCTATATGTCCTGGCCATCTTTACGCAACGCAGTTTTTTTCTAAAGTTAAATCAATATTTCACGGGATTGCTGGTGGCAGTGGTGAGCATGATAACCATCGGCGAATTGCCCATTTACGACGAATGGCGCACCAAGCTGAACCTCAAGGCCGTGAGTTATTTGAGCACGCCGTCGGAGGTCATACAGACGGCCACCACGGGCCAGCTTGTTGGGGGAATATTGGGGATTATCTCGCTCAGTTTTATTGGCATTTATTTATTCAAGAAATGGGCGCACCGGGAGGTTCCGCTTAGTCGCCGTCCTTGGCTGCAAAGTGTGCTGTTCAGCCTACTGGTGCCGGGACTGCTGGTGCTGGGGCTGCGGGGCGGCATCCAGCAGATACCGATTCAGGTCAGCGATGCCTACTACTCCGAACACCAAGTACTGAACTTGGCGGCGACCAATTCGGTGTTCAACCTGATGAGCAGCCTCCTCCACAATTCCAAAGCGGGCAAGCCCTACGAGTTTCTGCCGGGGCAGGAGGCAGAGGCGGTTTTCAAGGCGCTGCACCAGCCGCCCGGCGATTCGACGGTGCAGGTGCTGACCACCCAAAGGCCCAATATCGTCTTGGTCATTTTGGAAAGTTGGACGGCGGATGTGATAAAATCAAATGGTGGCTACGAGGGGCTTACCCCGCATTTTGAGGGATTAATTAAAGACGGTCTATTCTTCAATAATTGCTATGCCAGTGGCCTGCGCTCCGACCAAGGCATGGTGGCGCTGTTCGGGGGTTTTCCGGCACAGCCGAGGACTTCCATTATCCGACAGACCAATAAATATGGAAGGCTCCCTTGTTTTATAAAACCCCTGAAAAAAGCGGGCTATCATACCTCGTTTTTATTCGGCGGGCAGCTTAGTTACAGCAATATCCGGGCATATCTTTATTTCAATGGTTTTCACCGAATTACCGAAGGAAAAGATTTTAAAAGCAATATACGTCGTGGCAAACTGGGCGTACACGATGCCGATTTATTCGACCGGGAACTCCAGGATTTGGCGACGGAGCCAAAGCCGTTCTTCGCTGCCGTCTTCACAGGCAGCACCCACTCGCCTTTTGATGCGCCCATGCGGCAGGCAGTGGACTGGGGCGACAAGTACCAGCCCTTCCTCAATTCGGTGGTCTATGCCGATAGCTGCCTCCACGATTTTATGGAAAAAGCCAAAAAAACAAGCTGGTACGAGCACACACTCTTCGTCTTCGTGGCCGACCACAGCCACCCCTCGCCCCGCAACTGGCCGCTGCCCCAGCCCGATTACTGGAAAATCCCGCTCCTGCTGTACGGCCCAGCGCTCAAGCCCGAATACCGGGGCATGGTGGACAGCCTCACCGCCTCCCAGACCGACCTCGCCGCTACCCTACTCCACCAGCTTGGCTTCGATTCCGATGACCTGCGTTACAGCAAAGACCTGCTCAATCCCAACGGCCCCCGCCACGCTTTTTTCACCTTTGATGAGGGCATTTGCGTGGTGAAACCGGATGGGCGACTTTGCTGGCACGTCAAGGACAAGCGTGTTGATTTTGAAAAGGTCAATTCTGAGGCGCAAAGACAGGAATTGGTCAAGCAGGGCCAAGCCTATTTGCAGGTATTGATGAAGGACTATTTTGATTTTTGAAAAAAAATCGAAAAAAAAAATCAAATCCAGAAATCCACTCCCGCCCGCCCACTCGTAGATAGTTGCATCCCGATAGCAGAAAGTCCTTTTGAACATATCCAAAACCGTCGCCAGCCTATTTAAACCATTATAAAGCTTGGTTTTCGAGCTTGCGGCCAACAGCTTACCGAAAGTTCGCAACTTTCGGTAAGCTGTTGGCCGCAAGCTCGAAAAATATAGCTGGCAAAATTCAAACATCAAATCCATTCAGCGCCAAATGAGTCAACGGGCATAACTGCCCCTTGAATGCTCATGCCCAAACCGATGCACAGGCTCAATCGCACAGCCTGAGCCATGACCTTTTTTTGCCCAAAACCAAGCAAAAAAGCACCCCGAAAACACCAAACCGTCCATGAAATTTCAAACCTCGTTTTTTTATAAACAATTACAAATCAGTATTTTATGAAAAAAATTGTTTCCAAGTACCTGACAGTGGCGCTTTGCCTTTGGGGGTTGGCGGCTTCGGCCTCCAGTCACCGGGAAGCCCCGCTGATTGCCAACGACCCGTTGGCCGACAACACGGACGTTTACGCTTTCGTAAGCCCCGACAATCCGAACATGGTGACCATCATCGCCAACTACATCCCGGCGGAGCTGCCGCACGGGGGGCCGAACTACCACACCTTCGGCGAGAACATCCGCTACGAAATCCACATTGACAACAACGCTGCCATCCCCGGCGACGAAGTCACGTACCGCTTCACCTTCCAACGGGTGAACGAAGACCCGACCACCTTCTTCAACATCCGCCTCGGCGCCCGCAACCTGCGCACCACCTACACATGCGAGCGCAGCATGGACGGCGGCCAGACTTGGACGACCATCCTCCAAGGCGGCGAAGTCCCCCCCGCCAACATCGGCCCACGCTCCATCGAGAGCGGCGTCGGACTCGGCACCACTTACGACCAGCTCATCGCTGATGCCATCGAGACGGCCACTTCTGGCGAAAAACTGTTCTGCGGCCCTGCCGACGACCCGTTCTTCGTGGACCTCGGCGGGGTGTTCGACCTTGGCAACCTCCCACGCCAGAGCGGCGCCCCACGTGACGGCCTCGGCCAGTACAACGTACACAGCATCGCCATCCAAGTGCCGATTTCTACGCTTCGCAAAATGGGAGCCGCTGCCACGCCCGCCAATATCCTCGACGGCGACTACGTCATCGGTGTATGGGCCAGCGCCAGCCGCCGTGCCATGCGCACCCTCAGCACCACCGGTGCCGAGCCAACCGAAGCGGGCAGCTGGATTCAGGTGAGCCGCCTCGGTATGCCGCTGACCAACGAAGTGGTTATCCCCATCGGTTGGAAGGACTACTGGAACGGCATCACGCCCTACCAAGAACTGGCCGACACGAACCTCGACGGCTTTTTCTACAACCCAGAGCTGGCGCTTTACATGGACAATTCGCAGTTCGGTGGTGCCGTTCCGGCAATGGCCAAACTGCGCATCCAACGCAACTCGCTCGGCGCATTTGACTTCGGCAATGGCAAAAACGGCCTATTTGCCCTAAAAGGCACCGCTGCCGTGGCGGGCACTGCACTGGACGATGCCGTGTTCGGCACCCTGCTGCTGCCTGGCCCCGGAAAGCCCCGCTCGGTTGACCTTTGGCCCATCTTCCACACGGGCGTTCCGAACTTCCCACCCTACCAATTGGCGACGGGCAAGAACGGCAACCCATTGGCCGCAGGCAAGCCCTTCATCAACAACTTCCTGCCAAACGGCGGCGACATGCTCCGCCTCAACATGGCCGTGCCACCGACGCCCCGCAACAGCCCTGAGTTCAGCCCGCTGGGCATCGTGAACGCAGCCGTGCTCGGCCTCACCGACCCGACCTACGCTGGCAATGCCAACCTCCAGTTCATCCCGAACATGGACGGCTTCCCGAATGGCCGCCGCTTGGAGGACGACGTGACCCTCATCGAATTGCAAGCAGTTTCTGGTGTTGCACTGGCAGCCATCGGCCTCTGGTACGACGACTACGTGCCCGGCGGCAGCCCCGTCACCCAAGACCTGCTCGACGTGTTGACCTATAACACGGGCGTAGGCAACAACGACAAGTTTTTCAAAACTGAATTCCCTTATGTGGCCACGCCTTGGGCTGGTACAGAAACTGGGGAGTGAGTCAGTTTGAGGTGACATCTTTTTCCAGCTCAGACTTAAATTTTTAAGCAGACTTTGGAAGGAAAAAGGTGTAATCTCAAACGATGGCCCGGAGCACAGAGATGACACCTTTCCCCATCAAATGCCTGCTTTATCGAAGATGCTGCTGGGGGAAAGATGTCACCTCTCCAACAATCCAGCAATTCAACAATTCAACAATCTAAAAAAATGAAATCCATCATAAAATCACTTTTCCTGCTGTTGGCAATGGGCGTTTTCAGCCTGAATGCCACAGCCTCCAGCCACCGGGAAGCGCCGCTCATCGCCGACGACCCACTGGCTGACAACGTGGATGTGTACGCCTTCCGCAGCCCGGAGCGCCCACAGAACATCATCCTCATCGCCACCTACAACCCGCTGCAATTGCCGCAGGGTGGGCCGAACTACTACCAGTTTGGCGAGAACATCCGCTACGAAATCCACGTGGACAACAACACGGCGACGCCCGGCGACGACATCACCTACCGTTTTACTTTTAAAATCAGGAACCAAGACCCGACCACGTTTTTCAACATCAGGCTTGGCAAGCAAAACCTGTACACGACCTACACGCTGGAGAAGCGGATTGGCTCAGGCGATTTCATCAAAATCCTGCAAAACGTGCCCGTGCCGCCGCCGAATATCGGTGCCCGCAGCATCAACTCCGCCGTCGGCCTCAACACCAGCTACGAGTCGCTCTTCACGAAAGCCGTGCGCCAAACCGCTACTGGCGAACGTGCCTTCGCTGGCCCCGTGGATGACCCGTTTTTCGTGGACCTCGGCGGTGTGTTCGACCTCGGCGACCTGCCCCGCCAGAACGGCGACCCACGGGACGGTCTGGCCTGCATGAACACCAGTGCCATCGCCATTGAAGTGCCGATGGGTTTCCTTCGGAAAAACGGCGCTCCTGCCCAGCCCGCCAATATCCTCGACGACCGCTTCGTGATTGGGGTGTGGGCAAGCGCCAGCCGCCAGCAAATCCGCACACTCAGCCCCGGTGCAGCAGCGCACGAAGGCAACTGGGTACAGGTGAGCCGCCTCGGCATGCCACTGACCAACGAAGCCGTGATTCCTATCGGTTTCAAGGACTACTGGAACTCGCTGACGCCCTACCAAGAACTGGCCGACACGCAGTTGGATGGCTTTTTCTACAACCCAGAATTGGCGTTGTACATGGACGACGACCAGTTCGGCGGTGCAGTGCCCGGCTTTGCGCCCCTGCGCATCCAGCGCAATTCGCTCGGCGCATTTGACTTCGGCAACGGCCAAGACGGCCTCTTTGCCCTGAAGGGTACGCCCGCCGTGGCAGGTACAGCACTTGACGAAGCCGTGTTCGGCTCCCTGCTGCTGCCTGGCCCCGGCAAGCCCCGCTCGGTTGACCTTTGGCCGATTTTCCACACCGGTGTGCCCAACGTGCGGCCTTACCAATTGGCAACGGGCAAAAACGGCGACCCGTTGGCCGCTGGCAAGCCTTTTATCAACAACTTTTTGCCAAACGGTGGCGACATGCTCCGCCTCAACATGGCCGTGCCACCGACGCCCCGCAACCACCCCTTGTTCAGCTCGCTGGGCATCGTGCAGGCAGCCGTGCTGGGCCTCACCAACCCGACCTACGCCAATATCAACCTCCAGTGGATTCCGAACATGGACGGCTTCCCGAATGGCCGCCGCTTAGAAGACGACGTGACCCGCATCGAGCTACAAGCCGTGGGTGGCGTGGCACTGGCAGCCATTGGGCTTTGGTACGATGATTATCCTGGCACTGGCAGCCCAGTGACGCCTGACCTGCTCGGCGTTCTGACTTATACCACTGGCGTGGAGGCCAACGACAGGCCGTTCCGCACGAAGTTCCCCTTCATGCCTACGCCGAACGCTGGCGATGGTGTATGTGGCGGCCAAATCGCTGGCCCAGCGCAGATGTTGGTGCAGCCTACTGGCAGCCTCGGCATCACTACGCCCGACATCGCTGGCAAGGAGGTGATGATGGGCAATTTCCCGAACCCGTTCACTAACGAGACCACCATCCACTACGAAGTGGCCGAGGCCGGAAATGTCAGCATCCAGGTGTTTGACATGAATGGCAAACTGGTGAGCAATCTGGTGAATGCGCCGATGGACAAGGGCCGCCACACTACCCAGTTCGACGCATCGAGCCTGCTGCCGGGCGTGTATTTTGCGAAAGCAAAAAATGCCAACGGCGACTTGTTGCAGGTATTGAAAATGGTTAAAAACTAAAAATGAATCATGAATGATAAATGGTGAATGAGTGAGCAGCTTTATTCATCATTTATCATTCTTTAAAATTCCCAATAAATCAATTTAGGTTATTCCGCTGGAAGATTGCTGAATAATAAATTGATTTTCACGGTTCTTCGTGATTTCGTGTGGGGATTTTTAACTTTAATGAACGACTTTGAATTTAATAGCAGGCATTTCTGATAGGAGGGGTTATCAAACCCCGGCGTTCCGGAACAGCCGGGTTTGATAACCCGGCCTCTCAAAGAAGGCTCTGCTACGACTAAAATGCGTTCTACTTTCATAAAGTTACCCACTCGAAATCACCAAGAACCTTTTTCACTTCCCTGCAACAATCAAAACAATTTCAACAATTCTCATCAATTACTTAAATATCCCGTTTATGAAAAATACAATCATCTTCGCTGGCCTTATGGCTGTTTTATTAATTGGCTTTAATGCTTGCCAAAATAACCCAAAAACCGGGGTCTTAAAATCAAGCACTGGCATGGTTGACGAAGTGCCGACGCTGCTCGACCGCCATGAAAAAATCCAATACGGCAAAGAATGGGAGACCGTGCAAAATGCCTACGGCAAGGAGCGAAAGGCCCTCATGGCCGACCCCAACGCCAAAGAACCGTGGCTGAACCTCGCCGAGATTTTCATCCAAGAGGCACGGGTGACGGGCGAGCACCCCCACTACTACCCTGCTGCACTGGTTTGCTTGGAAAAACTGTTGGCAAAGCAGTTTGACCCCAAAGACGTGAAGGACACCGACCTG
>JALOMF010000595.1 GCA_025455635.1 Saprospiraceae bacterium
GGCCGGGCGGGCATTGCGGGCAGCATCGCCCCTGTTGTTTACATCCCAAAACAATTCTTGCAGGAAACGGGCCTCGTGCAGCCGGGCAGCCTCGTTTGGTACCAGTATTTTTTCAAGTTCAAGGAAGGCAGGAACATCGCCGACCTCGTGACCACCATTTTGGAACCCGCCCTGGACAAAAAGCCGTGGGAAATCGAAACCGTCGCAGAGCGCCGGGAACAGCTCGGCGAAGCCTTCGGCAACATGAACACCTTCCTCAACCTCGTCGGCTTCATCGCCCTGCTGCTGGGCTGCATCGGCGTGGCGAGCAGCGTGCATATTTACATCAAGGACAAAATGCCGAGCATCGCCGTGCTGCGCTGCATCGGGGCGAGCGGGGCGCAGGCATTCCGCATTTACCTGCTGCAAGTAGTGGCGCTCGGCCTCGCTGGGGGCTTGCTCGGTGCACTGGTCGGCAGTTTGCTACAAATACTGCTGCCGCAAGTCGTCGGCGACTTTTTGCCCATCGAAAACATCAGCGCTGACGTGAGCTGGCGGGCAATGGGACTGGGCGTGGCCACGGGCTTTGCCATCACGGTGCTGTTCGCCCTGCTGCCGCTGCTGGCCATCCGGCGGGTGTCGCCGCTGCGCACCCTGCGGGCCAGCTACGAGGAGGACACCAGCGCACCAGACCCTTGGCGTTGGCTCGTGTATGCCCTTATTTTCCTGTTTATCTGTGGTTTTACGCTGGCGCAAACGGGCTGGTCGCTCAATGCGCTGTTCTTCCCGGCGGGCATCGGGGTGGCATTCCTTGTGCTGGCGGGCGTTGCGAAGGCGCTCACCTGGGCCGTGCGCCGCTTTTTCCCCACCAACTGGAGCTATACTTGGCGGCAGGGCATCGCCAACCTCTACCGCCCGAACAACCAGACCCTCATCCTCATCGTGACCATCGGGCTGGGCACGGCGCTGATTTCCACGCTGTTTTTGACCCAAGACCTCCTGTTGAAACAGGTGGCCTACACCGGCAGCGGCGACGTGCCGAACATGATTATTTTCGACATCCAAACCCCGCAGCGGGATGCCGTTGCGAAGCTAACCGCCGACGAAGGACTGCCCGTGAAACAGGTCGTGCCCATCGTGACCATGCGGCTGGAAAGCATTGATGGCGTCACCAAGGCCATGAACGACCGGGACACCACCGGGAAATGGGAACGTGACCAATGGGAAAAAGAAAACGAAGGCGAACGCCGCCGTCCGCCCCGCCGTGGCGACGATGACGACGATGGCCAAAACCAACCCGAAACTGGCCCCCGCCGTGGCTGGGTCTTCGAGCGGGAATACCGCACCACCTACCGGGACAGCCTGATTGACACCGAGGAAATCGTGGAGGGCGAATGGCACGGTACGGTCGGGCCGGACGGCATCATCTACGTCTCGCTGGCCGACAACGTGGCAAAAGGCATGCGGGCGAAAATTGGTTCAAAACTCACTTTCAACGTGCAGGGCGCACTGGTGGAAACAGTCGTGGGCAGCATCCGCAAAGTAGATTTCCGCAGGGTGCAGACCAATTTTTTCATCGTGTTCCCGAAAGGCGTGCTGGAAGAGGCACCGCAATTCTACGTCGTGATTTCGAGGGTGGAATCGGAGGCACAGTCGGCGAAGTACCAGCAAAAACTGGTGGAGCAGTTCCCGAACGTCTCCGTGGTTGACCTCACGCAGATTCTGAAATCGGTGAAAACGGTACTCGACAAAGTCTCCTTCGTCATCCGTTTCATGGCGCTGTTCAGCATCCTGACGGGGCTGGTGGTGCTAATCAGCTCAGTGGTGTTGAGCAAGTTCCAGCGCATACAGGAGAGCGTGCTGCTGCGCACCCTCGGCGCTCACCGACGGCAAATCACCCGCATCAACCTCGTGGAATACTTCCTGCTCGGCAGCCTCGCCACGCTGACGGGCGTCGGCCTGTCCATCGTCGGCAGCTTTGCCTTGGCGAAGTTCGCCCTGGACATCCCCTACGAGCCGAACCTCTGGCCTGCGCTCCTTACTTTCGTGGCCATCACGGGCCTGACGGTGCTGATTGGGCTGCTGAACAGTAGGGAGGTGTTGCGGAAGCCGCCGTTGGAGGTGTTGCGGAAGGAGGTGTAGGGGATTTACGATTGCGGCTGCCTTTGTCGGACAGCTTTCCGAAAGTTGTGAACTTTCGGAAAGCTGTCCGACAAAGGCATTGCCTGCAATGGAGGAAATGGGGCTAAATCAAGTATTTTCCTAAACCCTTCTTGCGTAATATAATTACCCTTTTTACCTTAGCACCGCACTTTTCACACAGTGCCCCACACATACGACCCGGCGATATTTGGAGGCTGGGGTTTTAGGAACATACATTTGAGGAAACCTAAAAAACTATTGGGCTTCGTGCCTGACAATGTTAATTTTTCCTAAAACCATATTTGATGTCATTCAATAAAGTAAAAGATAAGTTCTTGACCGAAAGTACCAGCTTTGTTTTGGTGATTGTGGGGCTGCTGATACTTGTAACTTCTTTGGTTTTGTTCATTTTCAAAACCAGTTCGTTGTCTGTTGGTGCTCCAATTGATAGTGGTATCTTTGACCATTTTGGAAGTCTCATTGGTGGCTTGGTTGGCTCAATTTGGGCATTAGCGGGTTTTATCCTTTTTTATGTAGCATTGACGGAACAGAAAAAATCAACGGAAGCCAGTATCGATGCTTTAAACTTGCAAAAAGAAGAACTGAAATTGCAGAGGACTGAGCTGAAAATGCAGAGAGATGAATTGAAAGACACAAGAAAGGAATTTGAGATTGAGAGAATTACAACTTTAATATTCAAGCAGCTTGATAGAATAGACACAATAATTAACTCTGTTAATGTTGA
>JALOMF010000596.1 GCA_025455635.1 Saprospiraceae bacterium
AAACGGCCTTCCCTACCCTCTCCTTTTTTCGTGCAATGCGTGCAACCTACGGAGCCGAAGCCTTTGTCTTCCAGTGGGTGCTTGGGCAGGTTGTTCAAGGAGAACTGGTAGAGTACCTCGCCTTCATCAATATCCACGAGCGGATGGAACTTGAGGATATCGCCCTGGCGCTCGAACACCCGCAGGTGCGAGCGGAACTCGGTCTGGTAGGCCATCAAACCTGATATCCAGACCTTGTGGGCCGACTTGATGGGGTCGAGCGGCACCACTTTGTTCACGGTGCAGCACATGCGGGGATGTTCCTTCCACCATTGCTCCTCAGTGGTGAGGGCGTTCTGCATGGGGTCGGGCAGGACGTCCACTACTTTGAGCTTGAAAAGGGCTGTGAGCTGTTTTTTGTAAGCGATGGTTTCTGGAAAATGATAAGTCGTGTCAATGAAATGCACCTGCTGCGTGGGCCGCATTTCGGAAAAGGCCCAAAGCAGGAAGGCCGAACTTGTGCCGAATGAGGAGGTCAGTAGCACGTCCTTTTCGTCAAAATACTTGTACAGCAGGCGAATGCGCTCCAAGTAGTTTAGGGGCGTGAACACGTCGTTTAACAGCTCCACACTGAAATCTTGCCATGCGGCAGTTTTTTCAGCGAACGTGAGAATCTTTTGTTCCAAAGTCATAAACCCTTAATTTACTTACTAGACAAACTTGACGTATTTAGTAGAATTTATGGCAAAACTAAGTGTATTTTTTAAACTAAGCATAAGCCTGGTTCAATTACGCTCGCTTTTTAAAAAAAAACGGAAAATCCAGTTCAAATAAATGGCTTGGAAGCTGCAACCGGAGCATGCCCAATTTCAGCGAAATCACTCTCCGCTGTCAGGCTTTGCAGTGTTTTCTTCGTCGGGAATGTCGTAAATCGTGGGTTGGTTTTCGGTTTCTTTCATGCTTTTTTCTCCCATGCGGTCAATGAATCGCACAGACTCGTGCCAGAAGTCTTTAAACCCAGGCTCAATATACTTGTACACACTTTTCATCTTGCTGGGGAAGGCACGCAGTTGTTCGTAAGTCAAGGAGTCCTTTGAGTTTTCTGGGGTAATGATATGGGCTTGGGCACCAAACCAAACCAACAAGCTAAATACCAAGGTGTAAAGCGATGCCAACAAAATGCCGCCTGCCGCCTGGTTGATGATATTGATGTTGGCAGATTGAAGCAGCCGCTCCAAAAACTGCGCTAACATTCGAATGATAATCATGGTGAGTACAAACGCCAACAGAAAACCTCCGATAAAATTGAGCGGGCTATCGGAGTGGAAGGCAGTTTCGAGAAACCGGGTAGCAGCTGGGGTGAACTTGAAGGCGACCATCAAGCCAAACACTATCGAAAAGGCCGTGAAGACGGTTTTGATGATACCCCTTGAGTAACCTTGGTAAAAGCCCCATCCAGCTACCAGCAAAAACAAAATATCAATCATCATGTTTGCAAGCAAGTTTTCTCAGTTAGTGACGCTTCGTAAAAGCTTGCAAGATAAGGGGTTGCGAAATTTATCGGTTTATTTTTAGACGAAGGAGTTGAATGTTCGGATTCTTGTCGTAAATTTGTTGGACGGCTTAATCTCAATCTACCCTCTTATCCCCCACCTCATTGACAGCGCTTTTACACACGATTTCAACCAATTTTCGAAATTTAATTTTCTGTGTTTTTAAAAGGTGCGATGATGAAAAAGATTTTTTGCGTAGCAACTGTACTGCTTCTACTGATATTCATGGGCTTGGGCACCTCAACGTGGGCGCAAGGCAACAGGGCTTCTTTTAACGCCACACAAGTCAATCCTATCATTTTTCAGCTCGGCGAGCAAGACAAGATTTACGAGGAAATGGTGGCTGGGCATTCAACCCTGCTCGATGCCTGCGGGCAAGACATGAACTTGGCCTACACCAAGCTAATGGGGATGATGCAAGAAATGGAAGCTTACGCAACTTTGGTTGGCTTCGACATCAAGGGCGTTAGTGCTTGGATGCACTTTTTTTGGCGGCAAGATGGTTCCATTGACCATATTGGATTCCACCTAAAACCGAATTCCAAGAACATTGACCCGGCAATGTTCAAAGCCTTCTTGGAAGGTTTCACGAAACAATTCAAACTCCCACTAAAGCACAGTAAGAAATACGCCCACTACTCCAGTTTTTCCTTTCCCATCGTAAAGCATAGCACCAACTCATACTCCTCAAAAAGCACGGCAAAGGCCAACTGAACGTCAAGCCTTTCGTAGCTTTTTGTATTTTCGCACCTCACAGTTCAATTATTTTAACCATGTCACGGTACCTCCTTCCCTTGGCTTTGCTGCTCTGCAATGCCCTTTCGGCCCAAAATCAAGCACCCATCCTCACCAACGTTGAAGTCCAATTTGCGACAAACAATGTTTTAATCATTCAGTACGACCTAGCTGATGCTGAAGGTGACGGCGTTTCCATCGGTTTTAAGGCCGCAAGAAATGGGGCATCCGTCCTTGACTTCATCACCGACAATGCCACAGGTGATATCGGAAATAATGTTCAGCCGGGAACTGGCAAACAAATCGAGTGGGACTATAGCGACTACCTCGTGCAAGACACGACCAAATTCAGGCTGATGCTCATCGCTGATGATTTGCAACCCGTTGATATTCAATCACTTGTTGACCAAGTTGACAGCACTCGGCTGTATGGGGACCTCAGCTTCATCGAGGGCGTTCGGCATCGGTCGGCGGGTGCCGCACATTTGCAAGCCACCAAGGACTTCATCGAGCTACAGTTCCTGGACAAAGCATTGGAAACATCCCGTCAAGGTTTTCCTTATGGCGGCTATACCGCTCACAAC
>JALOMF010000597.1 GCA_025455635.1 Saprospiraceae bacterium
GGCGCTGCGCTGTTTTTTTGGTACCAAAAAAACCGGGACAGGCGTTTGCAACGTATGAACTTACTGGAAATCGAAAAAGCGGAGAGCGAGCTGGCTGCCCTGAAGGCGCAAATCAACCCGCACTTCCTTTTTAATAGTTTCAACACGCTGATTGCCGTGATTGAGGACGACCCGAAGGCCGCCGTAGAGTACGTCGAGAAGATGTCTGACTTTTACCGTTTCATGATGCAACTGCGTGACAAAGAGACGATTACGATTGAAGAAGAGGTGGACTTGGTGAAGAATTTCGGCTACTTGCTCCAGAAGCGCTACGGCGAAAACTTCCAGCTCGAAGTGCAGCTCACTGGCCTCGAAAAAGGCCGGGTTATACCGCTCACGCTACAGATTTTGGTGGAAAATGCCGTGAAGCACAACGTGATTTCCAAGCTGAAACCCCTGAAAGTAGCCATCCGAAAGGAAGCGCCGGGCTACCTCACTGTCGAGAACAACCTGCAGCCCAAGGTGCATCCCGAAAAATCAACGGGATTCGGCCTCACCAGCCTGCGGCACCGCTACGAGATGCTGACGGGCAAGCAGGTGAAGGTGGAGGAGACGCCGACGAGTTTCAAGGTGAGCATCCCGCTGGTGCAAGAAAAATAACCGTAGCACAAATGCCCTCCCTAGGCACCCATCCCAGAAAAACCAGCGAAAACACAAACGACAAACGAATTTCAAAACATTTAAGCATGAAAGTTTTAATCATCGAAGACGAAACCGCAGCGGCCCGCAGGTTGGCAAAGCTCATCACCGAAATAGACCCCAACATCGAAGTGGTGGAACAACTGGACAGCATCGAAGGCTCGGTGCTGTGGTTCGAGCAGCACCCCATGCCCGACCTGATTTTCATGGACATCCACCTCGCCGATGGGTCTAGTTTCGAGATTTTCAACCACTTGAAAATCGAAAAACCCATTGTTTTCACCACCGCCTACGACGAGTACGCCCTGCAAGCCTTCAAGGTCAACGCCATTGACTACCTGCTGAAGCCGCTCAAGAAAACGGAGCTGGAACAAGCCATCGCCAAATACAAAAGCCTGCAAAAGCCCACGGTGGAAATGAACTACCAAGCGCTCGCCAATACCCTGCAAACCGACAAGTACAATACCCGGTTCCTCATCCGTTTTGGCCAAAACATCAAGGTCGTCGAGTTCCGGGACGCCGCCTATTTTTACACCGAGGACAAAATCACCTTCATCGTCACGAAGGAGGGCAAGCGCTACCCCGTGGAGCCTTCGCTCGAAAAACTGGACGAAATGGCCGACCCACGGGCGTTTTTCCGCATCAACCGCCAGTTCATCGTCAATATCGAGAGCATCAAGGAAATGTACGCCTACTCCAAGTCGAGGGTGAAGCTCAAGCTCGACCCACCGACCGACAAGGAGACCATCGTCAGCACCGAACGCTCGCCCGTGTTCAAGAAATGGCTGGTGGGGAAGGAAGGGGAATAGTTGGCAGTTTGACAGTGGGCAGTTGGCAGTCAGTTTGCAGCCCAGCAGTCATTAAGTCTTGTGCCGTTCACCTAAGCGCTGACTAATCAACTGTCAAACTGACTGCCCACTGCCAACTGTCGAACTGCCAACTTCTGGAACTGACTGCCCGCTGAATTTTGGATTTCACAAAGAAGGTCGTAATCTTCGGCCATGAAATCTTTTTCACAACGGGTTTTCCGGTTTTGCTCCGCAATGCTGCTGCTGGTCGTGCTGGCATTCCCACGCTACACCCGCCCCGGCACGGAGGCCACACTGGCTTGGGACGTGAGTGGCTACTACCTCTACCTGCCCGCCATTTTCATTTACGGCGACTTGGAGCGGGTCTCTTTTTTGCCCCAAATCATCGAAAAATACCAGCCCAGCTACTCCCCCGACCAAGCCTTCCCCATCGAGAACGGCAACCAAGTGATGAAATACTCAGTGGGCATGGCCGTGCTCTACGCCCCGTTTTTTGCCGTAGGCCATGCCGTGGCAAAGCTGACGGGCTACACCGCCGATGGGTTCAGCCTGCCGTACCAAATGGCCATCCATCTCGGCAGTGTGTTGGCCGCCATCCTCGGCCTTTTTTTCCTTCGGAAATCGCTGCTGCGCTACTTCCCCGACCGCACCGTGGGCTGGACGCTGCTGCTCATCGCCCTCGGCACCAATTTCTTCAACTACGCCACCTTCGACGCCGCCAATGCCCACGGCTGGCTCTTCGGCATCGTGGCGCTGCTCACCTACCTGAGCATCCGCTACCACGAAGCGCCCAGCACACGGCTCGCCATCGGCCTCGGCACCTGCATCGGGCTGGCGGCACTGGTGCGCCCCACCGAGGTGCTCTACGTCATCATCCCGCTGCTGTGGGGCGTGGGCAGCGTGGCGGCCTTGCGGGAGCGGCTGTTTTTTTTCAAAAAAAACTGGTTGCACCTCTTGCTGGCCGGCTTCGCAATGGGCGCAGTGGGCTTCCTCCAACTGGCCTACTGGAAGCACGTGAGCGGCCACTGGCTGGTGTACAGCTACGGCGACCAAGGCTTCAACTTCCTTCACCCGCACGTCATGGACGTGTTTTTCAGCTACCGCAAAGGCTGGCTGGTGTACACGCCGCTGATGGTGTTTGCGCTGCTGGGGCTTGCGATTTCGGATTTGGGATTGCGGATTGCGGATTGGGGGCCGAGCCAATCCGCAATTACTGACGTGAATCTTCGATTTCGCAATCCGAAATCCGCAATCCTGGTCTTTTTCCTCCTCAACACCTGGGTCGTCTGCGCTTGGGACATCTGGTGGTACGGCGGGGCCTTCGGGCAGCGGGCGATGGTGCAGTCTTACCCGTTGCTG
>JALOMF010000598.1 GCA_025455635.1 Saprospiraceae bacterium
AACGGATTATTTCAAAATCCGTTTTTTCATCTTCTCAAACTCCTCCTCGGTAATGATTCCACCCGCCTTGAGTTCGCCGAGTTCCTTCAGGCGAGTGATGACATCCGCCTCGCTGTTCGACGACTTGGGCGTGGCAGCTACAGGCGGCGTGTCGGGCACTAAATCTGCGGCGGCTGGAGCCTCTGCAGCTGCTGCGGCTTCCTCCGCTTTTTGCTTGGCTTCTTTCTGTTTTGCCAGTTCCTCCGCCACTTTCTTGCCTTTTTCAAACTGTTCCTTGTACAGTTTTTTCAGCCGTCCCGGGTCGAAATCGAGGATGGTGCCGCCCGTGTCGAAATGGGTCTTGAACACCTGCCCCAAGGCGTAGGTGGATGCCCCCGCCATGAGCGCATTCGTGACGCCTGCCACCACCGAGCCTACCACGGGTATGAATTTGGCGAGGCTGCCCGCCCCGATTCTGGCCAGGGTAGAGGCTGTGAGTGCGCTGACGATGGCCTTGCCCTGCGATTCGTGAAAATCCATGTCATAGACCTTGCAGAGCTGGCGTATCATGTCCAGTTGCGAAGCGCTGACGGCCAGCACATCGGCCACTGGCACGGGGATGGCACCTGCTCCCATGCTGAACAGCACGTGGTTGCGCACGATGGTTTCGGCGTGTTTTTCACGCTCTTTTTTTATGTCTTTGAAGTCGTTCATAACTTTTGATTTAAGCCCTTCGGCTGCTGATTTAATGAAATCTTCCATGTTGCTGCGAATTGGGTTTTGACTGATTGGATTCGGCGAAAGCCGCTGGCCTGCCACCGAAAAACGATTCAATACTAGCCCCGAATGGTTTGCCCGCCAAGTTTTCTTCGACGAGGTGGGCAAGATTGCCGACTGCTGTGCCCAAAAGTACGCAGTCTAGCCTGCCAGTTCTCGCCCGGTATGCTGCTTTTTTTTGTTTTTCTTCCGGCTGTTCTCCGCAATTATGGCCAAATGCTCGGCTTCGTGTACCGGGGCAAAGCGCTCCATGGCCAGCGTTGCCGTCACAGCTCCCAGCATCGTGGCTATGGCTGCGCCCACCAGTGGCACGTACATGAGCAGTTGGGCGACCAAGCCAGTGGCCACGGCTACCCCGACGGCTGTTTTGCGGGTGCGCAGTTCGCTTTCCTTGAGCTTCAGGTCAAAGCATTCGTGGTAGTTGTCAATGAGCGCAAACCCCAGGAAATAGCACTGGATGAGGAAGCTCACGGGCTTGTCCAAGAAGTCGAAGCCGATGATTCCAAGCCCGATTTTCACCACGACTACCTTGGCGATGGTTTCCAGCACAAAGGCCAGAACAGTAGAGCCGATAATGCGGAACTCGGCGTCAATAAAGGCTTTTGTCGTTAGTTCGGGCTTGCGGCCTATGCGTATTTCGAGTGTTTTTTGGATAAAATAGAAAACCACCAGCTCCATCACAATCATGATGAGGTACTTGCGGCTGCCCTGCATGGCCCATTGCAGCTTTTCGAGGCTGAAGGCATTGGCAACGCTGGCCGAAAACGACATTTGGCTTTGCTGCACCTCCTCTATGACGTGGTAAAACTCCTTGAAAAACTGGTAACTGAGCAAGGCCCCGGCCCCGATTTTTCGTCTGCTTGCGGCATGGTTCGTTGTTTGTGAAGCTGCTTTTTAAAAGGTCTTCGTGTCAATGGCTTTGTGTGCCGTCCCCTTTCACCCAGTCGGTGTCCTCTTCGGCAATGGTTTCGGCCATTTTTTCCAGGTTTTTCAACGCTTCGGGTGCGCCAAAATAGTCTTTGATGGTTTTAGTTGAATTGCCTGCGCCGTAAGTGACCCATGTAGTGGGCAGGTCGGTGACTTGGGCCGTGTACTCGTCCTGGAATTGGGCAAAATCGCTCGCCTCAAATGCCGAAAAAAGGTCGTTGGTGGAAGCTGGCGAAAGCTTTCTGGCCCACTTCCCGCTTTTGCTTACGTTACGGGTGCCTTCAAAGGTAGCGTTGCCTTTGCCATCCACCCGGAAGCTGTACACGGGGCATACGCCGAAGCATGGGTCTTTTTTTAGTTCGATAAAAGCCGACTCCTCAAACTGGTAGGGGTCGCAGGATGCGAGCACCAAAGCAAGGCAAGAGAACAAAATCATTTTTTTCATCAAAATTGGTTTAAATACTTGAAAATCAAAGGGTTAATAACGGTTTTAAAAACGCTGTGACTTCCCCACACTTCAAAAAACTAGTGCAATATCGAAAATAATCAATGGAGCTGCCTTAAATTTTTTGAACCTTGGCGCAGATTGAAAATTGGACAAATATGGAAGATTTCTGCGTTTTGATGACAAGGGAAGTTCGCCGCCGGATGATTGCCGAGAGCATCCCCCGAATCAAACAGTGCTTGGCCGAACTGACGGTGGAGGAGGTGTGGTACCGCCCCAACGAGAACAGCAACAGCGTGGGCAACCTCGTGCTTCATCTTTGCGGAAATGTGCGGCAATGGCTGCTGGGTGGCCTTGGCGGCTATACCGACAACCGCCGCCGCCAGCAGGAATTTGACGAGCGTGGGCCAATACCCACCAGCGTGCTGGTGCGGCACCTTGATGAACTGGCCGAGGAAGTGGAAAAAGTTTTGGCTAGGCTAACCACCGAGCGGCTGATGCAAAACGTTGACGTTCAGGGATTTAAAGAGAATGGGGTAGGGGTGCTGGTACATGTGGTAGAGCATTTTTCCTACCATACTGGCCAGATAACCTACTATGTGAAATGGCGAAAGAACATCAACACGAACTACTACGGAGGCATTAACCTTGATGCTGTAGGTCGGGTTGGTTTTGATTAGCCTTGGGTTTCTTGGGCAACGTGAACACGAAGGTGGTTCCGTCCGTTTTTTCAGGTTCCACCCAGATTTTGCCCCCCATGTTGTTGACGATTTTTTTGCAGGTGGCCAGCCCGATGCCACTGCCCTCGTACTCTTGGATGGAGTGCAGTTTTTCAAAAATATTGAAGACGGTTTCCTTGCTCTTTTCTGGTATGCCGATGCCGTTGTCCATAATCATGAAGCGGTGGCGGTCGGTATCGTCGTGGTAAGTGATGCCGATGACTGGCGGAATCTCCGGTCTCCTGAATTTGATGGAGTTGGAAATGAGGTTCTGGAAAAGCTGAACCATTTCCACGGAAGAAGCATGCAGGACGGGCAGTTGGTTCGAGTAGATGGCCGTGTTGGTGGTTTCCATGGCTGCCATCAGGTTTCGCATGACCACCAGCAGGGTATCGTTGATGTCGTGGTCACGCAACTGCTCGTTGCTGCGCCCAAGGCGGGAATACTGGAGCAGGTCGTTCAGCATTTTCTCCATCCTGGACACCCCGTCCGTGATGAAGCCCATGTACTCGACCGTGCTGGCGTCCAGCTCGGTGCCAAACTTTCTTTTGATGAGCGAAACATAGCTGCCTATCATCCTCAATGGCTCCTTGAGGTCGTGCGAGGCGGAGTATGCAAAATGCTCAAGCTCCTTGTTGATGGCTTTGAGCTTCAATTCCGCCTCCATCAGCGCCTCCTTCTGCCGGGTAAGCTCCAGTTTTTGTTTGCTAAGTTCTTTTTGCTTTGCGTCCAATGCCTTTATGATCATGGACTGGCCTGTGGCAAATATCAGCACGATGCCGATTAGCATGATAAAAAGCCCAGAATACGTGATGAGGTAGTACAGCCCGTCAAGGTCTTCTGTCTGGCTTTTGAAATGCCCGGGGCTTTGATAATCAAGGAAGTATAGGTAAAACGTGACACCCACCAGCATGCCTAGCCATACCATGCCCGAACGGGGGTTGGCAAAAAGCAGCGCTGTGAGCGGGGTGGCCATCATCCACAAGAGGTTGTCGGAGTATAGGCCGCCCGTGGCAAATACAGCTTCAAGGAACAAAAGGAAGAGCACGAATGCCAGCAAGTTCCCTGAAATCCAGAAGTTGCCGAACCGCTTGAAGATGAAGGTCAGCATCAAGCCTGTAGCCACTCCAATAAAAGCTGAAGGGCTATCAACGCTTGGGTAAAGCGAGTTGGCCACCCAAAACGCAACACCAATGGCAATCAGGAATAAATGTATGAAGACAAGCACCCGGGCCTTTCGGAGGTGCAGCGGTGAATGAGTGAGTTCAATAGCAATAAAGCAGCTATCATACTTTTTGCCCAAAAAATGGTAAATCTGAAACAGGTAATGCATCTGCTGGAATGATTCTCAAATCCTTAATGCCACAGCAGGTGCAATATTTCTGCCAATTAACTGGTTTTTAATTTTTTACTCC
>JALOMF010000599.1 GCA_025455635.1 Saprospiraceae bacterium
TTACCCGATTTACCGCCGGTACAGCACCAAGGCCGTAGCGCACACCATCAATACCTACGGCAAGTTCGCCATCCCGTACCCCTACCCGACGGCCATCAGCGTGGAGGCGCAAAACGGCATGGAGTACCCGATGATTTGCTTCAATCCGGGCAGGGCCGAAGAGGACGGCACCTATTCCGAAGGGGCAAAAAATGCTTGCATAACCGTAGTCATCCACGAAGTGGGGCACAACTATTTCCCCATGATTATCAACTCCGACGAGCGCCAATGGGCTTGGTTCGATGAGGGCATCAACACCTTTATGCAGTACATCTCAGAGCAGGAATGGGACAATAACTACGACTCTGGCGAAGGGCCGCCGCACCAAATCACTTGGTACATGAACCAAGACCCCGACCAGTTGGAACCCATCATGACCAATTCCGAGAACATCGTCAACTACTTCGCCAATGCCTACGCCAAGCCTGCCACGGCGCTCAATATCCTTCGGGAGACGGTGATGGGCCGGGAGAAATTCGACTATGCCTTCAAGGCTTACTGTGAAAAATGGGCCTTCAAGCACCCGACACCCGCCGACTTCTTCCGCACGATGGAGGATGCCAGTGGCCAAGACCTCGACTGGTTCTGGCGGGGCTGGTTCTACGGCATCGAAAAAGTGGACGTGTCGCTGGACAGCATCGAGTGGCTGAAAGTGGACTTGGAAAACAACCCGGAGCGCAAGGAACAGGTGTTCACGGACACGCTGCAAGCCCCTTTTGAAACGCTGACAAAGGCCCGATACCGGGAGGAAATCAAGCAATTTCCTGTGGAAAAGGACACCTCGTTGATTGATTTTTACACCAATTACAAGCCTTGGGAAACGGAGGACAGCGTCCAAACGAGCAAAATGATTCGCTTCGATGAGACCTTTTCCAAAAAGGAAAAAAAGGAGTTGTTTGGCAACAAGAACTACTACGAATTGCGGTTCAGCAACAAGGGCGGCCTCGTCACCCCCGTCATTTTGGAGTGGACGTTCACGGATGGCACCAAGGAAATCGAGCGCATCCCCGTCGAAATCTGGCGCAAGAACGAACAGAAATTCACCCAGGTTTTCGTGAAAAACAAGGAGGTAAAATCCATCAAACTCGACCCTTGGCGGGAAACCGCCGATGTGGATGAAACGAACAATACCCGTCCCATGCCCACCGAGCCCAAGCTGTTCATGGTCTATAAAAAGCACAAGTTCGAGGAGGGGGAGAACATGATGCAGAAGGCGAAGAAGCGCAAACCGCTGAAGCCATAAGCTTGGTTGATAAGGGTTGATAACAGTTGATAACGGTTGATTTCACGCACCACATCAACCGTTATCAACTGTTATCAACTGTTATCAACCGAAAAAAGAATGTCCGAATTCCTCAGCTTCGCAAAACTCGGCTTCCACCACATCGCCGACCCGAAGGCGTTCGACCACCTGCTGTTCGTGGTCACGCTCTGCGCCGTCTATCGTTGGTCGGACTGGCGGAAACTGCTCGTGCTCATCACCGCCTTCACCATCGGCCACTCGCTGACGCTGGTGTTGGCCGGGCTGCACATCCTGCAAGTGCCGAGCGATTTGGTAGAGTTCCTGATTCCTGTGACCATCGTACTGACGAGCCTGCACAATGTGGCAGTAAGCAAATCCGAGGGCGGCACTTTCTCCCGTTCCGTTTCAACGAACTACCTGCTGGCGCTGTTCTTTGGCTTGATACACGGCATGGGCTTCGCCAATTATTTCGGAGCTCTGATGGGCGAATCGGGCAATATCGTACTGCCGCTTTTCGCTTTCAATGTGGGCATTGAACTGGGACAGTTGATAATTGTCGGGGTATTTTTCGGGCTGTATTTTTTGCTGGCGCAATGGCTGAAAACGCAGCACCGGGACTGGAACCTGTACGTTTCGGGACTGGGTGGTGGTGGGGCGCTAGTGCTGATTTTGCAAAACCTGTTTGGAGGATAGCACACAGATTGAACTGATTAGACATGATTAGAACTGATTTTTTTCCGTGTAAATCAGTTTAATCTGTTAAATCAGTGTCCTATCAAGCCTAATTTTATCATGTTGATAATCAAGCTGTTAGCCTCATTGTTCATCTCCTGTCTTGCCGACCACGACTTCAAAATGAGCGTAACCGAGGTCGTTTACACCGAAGAAAAAAAAACCTTCGAGGTGAAGGTCTATCTCTTCATTGACGACCTGACGGCAACGCTCACAGGTAACCCCAATGCCGCATTGCCCGCCAGCAAAGCCATTGGCGACTATGTGCTGAAGCACCTTGAACTAAATGTAAACGGAGGCAAACAAGCCCTAACCTTCCAATCCATTCTCCAGAAAAATGACCAAGTGCTGGCCACGTTTTCCACGCCCGTTTTTACCCAAAAAATAAAAAAGATAAACGTGAAAAACTCCCTCCTCATCGAGAAATTCAAGGAGCAGACGAACATGGTTTATGCCTTGCTGCCCGGCAAGGGGCGAGAAACGGAACTGCTGAATGCGGGGGATGTGGAGGGGGAGTTTGAATTTTGATTTACGATTTACGATTGGAGACCGTAGTTGAAGAAGACACCCCAATCGTAAATCGTCATTCGTAAATCGTAAATAGCCATAACAGCCTGTCAATCAATGCAATGAAAAGAATACTTACTCTCACATTAATGTTCATGGCGGCAATTACCTCCGCCCAAGTCAAATCCAACCACGGCAACAAATTCGAGCAACTCGAACACGTGCTGCCCGACCCGACGCCCTACCGGGGCGTGGACGGTGCGCCTGGCCCGGAGTATTGGCAGCAGCGCTGCGACTATAAAATTGACGCAACGCT
>JALOMF010000600.1 GCA_025455635.1 Saprospiraceae bacterium
GATTTTCCCAGCGCCATTGAAAGCGCTGGCTTGAAATAGAATGGTCGAGCTATCAACTTTGGCATTTTCAGCCTCATCTTCCAGCGCAGCATTCCAACCAGCTTTTCTTTTTCCAAAAAAAAGCGTTGGATGAACAAAGAAAACATCCACAGGCGAGTCAGCTTGCATGTCCTTTAATTCAGGGTCCGGGGTGCGGTCTGCGTTGTCTTTTTCGCCAGGAAGTGCCGCCCAGCACGATTTTTTACCATAATCTGGCAGAGGCGGAACGGAATTTGATAAGTAAGGCTGAACAGAAGCGCAAGCAGCAAGCATTGCACACATGGTAAAGAAAAGCAATTTTTTCATCGGTTAGTTTTTTAGCAAAGATAGGCTTACATTATTTGCCATTTCCTTGCTCCGCAATGTTTCTAATGACAACTACTTTCCTACCCTTATATTGACATTTGAAAACTGGAACCCTCCCCGCCGAGCTACAAAAACAAACTACAGACAGACTTTTATTGAACCAATGTTGATTCATTGCAGCAACTGGGTTACTTTTGCGACGCAATTAATTTTCATTTAAAAAATCCATATTTGTTATGAATATTGCAGTAGTTGGAACAGGGTACGTAGGTCTCGTCACAGGCACTTGTTTCGCCGAGACAGGTAACAAAGTCATTTGCGTTGACATTGACGAGAACAAAGTAAAACGGATGCAGAACGGGGAAATCCCCATCTATGAGCCGGGCCTCGACGTACTTTTTGACAGGAACACCCGCCAAAGCCGCCTCAGCTTCACCACTGACCTGGCCGCAGGAATCAAGGATGCCGAGGTGATTTTCCTTGCTTTGCCAACGCCTCCGGGCGAAGACGGCTCCGCTGACCTCAAATATATCCTCGGCGTTGCCAAGGATTTGTCCAAAATCATCACGGACTACAAAGTAATCATTGACAAAAGCACCGTGCCAGTGGGCACTGCTGAAAAAGTTGCGGCCATTTTGGCCGAAAACCTGAGCAAAGACCTGTTCGATGTGGTTTCCAACCCGGAATTCCTTCGGGAAGGTGTGGCCGTTGAAGATTTCATGAAGCCCGACCGGGTGGTGATTGGAACAGAATCGGAGCGTGCCCGCAAGGTGATGAAGCAACTGTACGAACCCTTCGTGCGCCAAGGCAACCCCATCTACTTCATGGATGAGCGTTCAGCGGAAATGACAAAGTACGCCGCCAACTCATACTTGGCTACCCGTATTTCGTTCATGAACGAAATCGCCAACCTCTGCGAAAAGCTCGGTGCCAACGTGGACGCCGTGCGGGTGGGCATGGGCAGCGACAGCCGCATCGGCAAGCGCTTCCTCTTCCCCGGCGTGGGATATGGAGGTTCCTGCTTCCCAAAAGACGTGCAGGCACTCGCCAAAACTGCCGAAGACAGTGGCTACGATTTCAAGATTTTGGAGGCAGTGATGGGCGTGAACTCGCTCCAGAAGCACCGTTTGACGGAAAAAATCAAGGCATATTTCAACAACGACCTCAAAGGCAAGACCATCGCCATTTGGGGCCTTGCCTTCAAGCCCAACACGGACGATATTCGGGAAGCTCCGGCGCTTTACTTGATTGACGACCTCATCGCAGCCGGTGCCCAAGTCAAGGCTTTTGACCCAGAGGCGATGAGCAACGTGAAGGCGCAGTACAACGGCCAAGTGAACATGGCCGCCGACCAGTACGAAGCGTTGATTGGTGCCGATGCGCTGGCCATTGTGACGGAGTGGAGCGTGTTCCGCACACCTAGCTACGAGGTGATGAAGCAGCTGCTCAAAAACCCCGTTATCTTTGATGGCCGCAACCTCTACGATGTGGAAGCTATGAACGACAAAGGGTTCCATTACGAGAGCATTGGCCGCAATCCGGTAAAAAACAACTAGAAATTTGTGGCGGCAGCCAGTTGCAGTCCAGCCATGAATTTATTTTAAAATCATTGGGCTAAAATGTTGGGAACCAGCATTTTAGCCCTTTTTTATTTTTGGTGTTTTTAAGCAAAAACAAGCCTTCCTCGCCCATCAATTTATACTTCAAAAACAATAGATGGCTATCATTTTATACATTTGACCAAAATAAACGAAACGATGCTATTTGCAATAGGCACTAAAGTGAAATTTCTGCACACAGATGACGAAGGCGAGGTAAAATCCCTGCTCGATGGCGGCATGGTGAGCGTTTATATCCCAAAATATGACATGGAGATACCAGCTTGGCCAAGTGATTTGATGCGGGCTGCAGAGTACCAGAAGCATCCGGTCAAAGCTAAAGTTGTGGAAGGGAAAAAGGATGCCGTGGAGCCAGCCCCGCCCCCAATGTCACTGGAATCGCAGTACACAATTTTGAAAAGCCTTGGGATTCAATTGGTTTTCGAGCCGGTGGAAACCAAGCAAGAAGTGCCCGAAAAGTACCAGCTTTACTTGCTGAACGATACCCGTTACGATGTGGTGATTGAAGTTCAGCTTTTGCTCAACAGCCGCTCGCCTCAAAACTGGAGCAACAGCCTCCGCTCGGTGAGCTACCTCCAGCTCGGCGAGTTCTTGTACGATGACCTCAACGAAGCGCCCGAATTTGACATCACCTGCCAGTGGGTGACGACCGAGGGATTGAGCGCATCGGTTCATAAGTCGTTGAAAATCAAGCCGAAAACATTTTTTGGGAACCTGCGGACAGCACCATTCCTCAACAAGCCCGTACACTGGTACCGACTTTTTGAGCGGCCAGAACAACAAGCGGAACAGCCCGGCGAAGACCTGAGCAGTTACACCAAGCGCAACGCTACCCCATCGTCCAAGCCCAGCACGAAGAGCTACAGGAGCTA
>JALOMF010000601.1 GCA_025455635.1 Saprospiraceae bacterium
CGCCGGAGTTCCGCTCCGATCCAACGAGCTACTACGGCCACGCGACGGGCATCGGGAAGGCGCTCGACAGCCTGAAGAGCCGTGCGGACGGCGTGCGCGTGGGCATCGTGGGCATGGGAGCAGGCACGGCCGCCTGCTATGCTCGCAGCGGGGACACCTACCGCTTTTACGACATCAATCCGGACGTGCCGCGGGTGGCGCAGAAATACTTCACCTACCTGCCCGACCTCGAAAAACGCGGTGCGAAGCTGGAGATTGTGGTCAGCGATGCCCGTTGTAGCGTCGTATCCCCGGTATTTTGATTTGAGCGCGGGATGGGTCCAGTCGTAACCAGTGTCTTGGCCGCCAATCGTGACGCCTTCACCACGGTAGCCCAAAGCCCACACGTCGTTGGCGTTAATCATGTCAATGCCCCACTCCACCAGCACACGTTCAGTCACAACCTCCTCGTAATTTTCCACGGGTTCGGCATTGCGCATGGTCGGGTTGTCCATGATTTGTGCTACATCGGGGCGTTGGGAAAGTTCGGCTACCAGTGCAAAATCTCCCTCCACCTTGATGGCGTTTACGATAAAAATGCCCTCGTGCTTGGCGTTTTTTTGGAACAAAAACGCGGATAGGCCAGCTTGCGTAACATGGGCTGTTTCCCGCAACTTGTTGAACACAAAAGCGGCCTTGGCATCCTTGGTTTTCAACTGACGGGCGGAGCTGAGGTCGGCTTGTTGCGGCAGCAAAACCAAGAAGGGCACTGCCTTGCCTCCCGCTGTTTTTTCGACCAAGCTCTGGTCTATTTTTGAAAAATCAGGCTGCAGGTTTTGCCCAAAAACAAGGCAGGTAAAGGCCGTGAAAAAGGCAGTCGTAAAAAGTCTATTCATTTTATCGGATTGAAATCTAAGGTGGAAATCGTAGAAAAACAGCGTTTACGTGCACTCGTTTTTCACCTGCCAAAGGTAATTGAATTGAACAAGCATAAATGGTGACAAATGTAGCTTGGTCGGCTCGCAACGAAAAACCGCTTCGGCAGGATTTTGCCGAAGCGGTTTTTTTGGAAAAACACTTGCTACGTCAGGGCATTAGATTTTTACAAGCTTGTGGACACTGACATTGCCGCCAAGTCCTTTCACTTCGATGAAATACACGCCCGGTGCATACCTACTTGCATCAAACTTCAACACATCTCCCTGAATATCAACGACTTGCAAAACCTCCCCCGTAGCGCCCATAAGCCGGATTTGGCCATTGGAGTATTTTTCATTTTTGAAATAAACGGTGAATTCGCTGCTGGCTGGGTTAGGGAAAATCAGCAAGTGCTGTTGGTCGGCTTCCTCCGCTGTTGCCGAAGGCGCCAGGTAAACTGTTTGAGCAATGGCACTGCCGCAGCTCGAATTGGCCGTGGTAAGTGACACATTGTAAACGCCGGGCGCATCGTAGGTATGAACGGGATTCAGGACCTGGCTCTCGTTGCCGTCGTCGAAGTCCCAGTTGAAGAAAGTGGCGTTTTCGCTCTGGTTATTGAATGTGACAGTTAGCCCATCCACTGCGTAACTGAAAATGGCCTCCGGCGATGCTTGCACTTGGACAATATTTGTTTGCTCCAAAACATGGCTGCCCAGCGAATTCGTGGCGGTCAGCGCAACTGCGAAACTGCCCGGCGTGGTGTAGGTCACGGTCGGGTTTTCTTCGGTGGAAGTGGAGGGTGTGCCGCCGGGGAACTCCCACTGGAAGCCCGTCAGATTGGCGCCCGAAGACTGGTTTTGGAACTGAACGACAAGTGGCGAGCAGCCCAAGTTTGTATTTGCGGTAAACCCAGCCAGTGGCAGATTGCCCGTGGGCACTGGCAAGGTGACGGACTGTTCGCCACAAGCGTTGTAGGCCGTCAGGGTCACTTCGTAAATGGCTTGCGAAGCGTAAACATGCACCGGATTTGGCTCGGCGGATGTGCTGCCATCCCCAAAATCCCAGAGGTAACCCATCGAGGCGTTCAGGCTGAGGTTGCTGAAGTCCACCACCAAATTGGAGACATTTACCCCAAAATCAACGCTGGGTAGCCCACCTACTTCTATGGCTTGTTGGACAGTCACCGTGTCGGCGCCTTGGGAGTTTTGGGCTATCAGCACCACGTCGTAAAGGCCCGCAAATGCGTACTCGACCACCGGCGATTCGTCGGTGGAGGTGCTGGGGTTTCCACCGGGGAAATGCCACTCAAACTCGTTGGTATTGCTGGAAGATTGGTTTTCAAAAAATACGATTTGTGGGGCACAGCTGCCCGTGTTGGAGAAGTCGAAGGCGGCGGTAGGAGCCACATTGACGGAAATCTCCTGCGAGCTTGTGGCCTCATCGCATGGGCCAGTAGCCACCAATTCGACTGTATAGTCCCCGAAATCAGCATAGGTATGCACCGGGTTTTCCTCCGTACTGGTCGAGCCGTCGCCAAAATCCCAGAAGTAGGAGGTTGCGTTTTCGGCATTGCCCTGGAACTGGTAGCTGCCGTTCCCAAGCGAAACAGCATCGAAATCAGCTTGCGTCAACCCCACCAGCTCCAATTCGACCGCATCGGACTCCAACGGCGCAGTGAGGCACCCACTCGTCACCACGCACCGGTACTCGAAGCCATCCATTGCTGGGGCAGGGCTGAAAATGGTCAGGAAAGGACTAGTAGCGCCAGCGTAGCCAGCAGAGCTGGGCACATCCTCCCAGCCAGTTCCATCATTGATTTGCCACTGATAGTCGAGGTAGTTGCCGGCCACTTGGAAGCTGATTTCTAGCTGAACTCCGACGCAGCCAAGTGCTTCGGCGGGCTGTTCCACCACTTCGATAGGCACAATCTCTTGGTT
>JALOMF010000095.1 GCA_025455635.1 Saprospiraceae bacterium
TACCTCCCTGCCGGGCGGAATCTGAAAAGTGTTCATGATGTCCAAGCCACTGACAGGGGGTTGCCAGTTACGCAGGCGGTCGCTTTCTTCGATTTCGATGATTCGCTGGCGCAAGAACTCATAATTTTCGAGGTACCGCTTGACTTTTGAGTCGTTTTTCGAGGTGATGTCGGCCTCGGCCAGCAGCATGAGTTCATCAATGTCCTCGCCAGCATCGAACAGCAGGCGGCGCACGGCGCTGTCCGTGATTTCTTCTTTGGTCAAGGCAATGGGCCGCAGGTGGAGCTGCACCATTTTTTGCACGAATTTCATTTTGTGGTCATTTGGCAGCCGCAGTTTCTTGAAAATGCGGGGCACCATGGCCGCACCCAGCGTCTCATGCCCGTGAAAAGTCCAGCCGCCTTCCTCCTTGTTGAAGCGCTTGGTAGGCGGCTTCGCAATATCGTGCAGCACGGCTGCCCATCGCAGCCAGATGTCCTGTGACTTTCGGCAGAGGTTGTCCACCACTTGAAGGGTGTGGTAGAAATTGTCCTTGTGGCCGATTCCCTCCCTTACTTCCACGCCGTGCAATGCGACCATTTCCGGGAAAATAATTTCTAGCAGGCCAGTTTTGAACAGCAGCTTGAAGCCCACGGATGGGGTAGGGGTGGAGAGGATTTTCTCCAGTTCCGTGGTGATTCTCTCTTGCGAAACGATGTGGATGCGGTTGCGGTACTTGGAAATGGCCCGCAGCGTTTCCTCCTCGATTTGGAAGTCCAGTTGGTTGGCAAAGCGAATCCCCCTCAACATGCGCAGCGGGTCGTCGGAGAAGGTGCGGCCAGGGTCGGTAGGGGTTTTTATGGTTTTTTGTTCCAAATGCTGCAAGCCACCGAAGGGGTCGAGTATGTTGCCAAAATCGGCATCGTTGAGGCTGATAGCCAGTGCGTTGATGGTGAAATCCCGTCGGAGCTGGTCATCTTCCAAGGTGCCTAGTTCGACATCGGGCTTGCGGCTGTCCGCACGGTAGCTTTCCTTTCTCGCTCCCACGAACTCGATTTCCATGCCCTTGTGCCGGAGCATGGCAGTGCCGAATCGGCTGTAAAATGCCACCCTGGGCCTGGGATTTAGCAGCGAGGCCACTTCGTTGGCCAACCGAATGCCATCACCAACGCACACGATGTCAATGTCCTTGGTGGGCCTTGCCAACAAGCGGTCACGTACGTAGCCTCCCACAACATAGGCGGGCACACCACAGTTTTTTGCAGCTTTCGCAATGAGGTTGAAGACCTCTCTTTCTTGTGGTAAAATATTGAAAACCAATGGCTTGTGTTTTTTTTGGTCGGAAAAAGTACGAATGCAGCAACGTTGGTTGACGCTAAAAACTGGAACTGCTACCAGCTTTTTGTCAGCTCCATTTCAGCATAAGCCTCCATGATTTCATCCAAGATGCCGAACAAGGCAGCTGGCGAGTACTCTTCCACCAAGCGGCTCCGATAGGTTTTTATATTGTGAAACCCCCTGAAATAATTGGTGTAGTGTCGGCGCATTTCGACGACCCCGAGCTTTTCGCCTTTCCATTCAATGGAGGTTTGTAGGTGTTGGCGAGCGGCCTCCACACGCTCTTCGGTTGTAGGCGGCAACATTTCCTCGCCTGTTTCAAAAAAATGCTTGATTTCTCGGAAAATCCAAGGGTAACCAATGGCCGCACGGCCTATCATGATGCCGTCAACGCCAAACCGGTTGCGGTATTCCAGTGCTTTTTGTGGGCTGTCCACATCGCCATTGCCGAAGATTGGGATGTGCATGCGTGGATTGTCCTTCACTTTTGCAATCCAAGTCCAGTCAGCCTCACCTTTGTACATCTGCTTGCGGGTGCGGGCGTGGATAGTGAGTGCTTTCACGCCCACGTCTTGCAAGCGTTCGGCCACTTCGATGATATTGATGGTCTTCTCGTCCCAGCCAAGGCGGGTTTTGACGGTCACGGGTTTGTTGGTGCTTTTGACCACGGCCTCCGTCAGTTCAATCATCTTGGGCACGTCTTGCAAAAGCCCGGCGCCCGCCATTCGGCAAGCCACTTTGGCTACAGGGCAGCCGTAGTTGATGTCAATCACGTCAGGGTTGGCGCCCTCGACGATGTTGGCAGCCCGAATCATGCTATCGAGTTGCCCACCAAAATACTGGATGCCGATGGGCCTTTCGTAGTCGAAAATCTCCAGTTTTTGGAAGCTTTTTTCGGCATCGTGTACCAAGCCATCGGCACTGATGAATTCAGTGTACATCATGTCTGCGCCCTGCTGTTTGCAGAGCTTGCGGAATGGTGGGTCGCTCACGTCCTCCATTGGAGCAAGCAACAACGGGAAGTCCGTAAGTTGTAGGTCGCCTATTTTTACCATTTGTGAATTGCTATTTCGGCCCCGCAAAGTTAACCTGAAATGCTCCAATAAGCAGGAACCATCATCATAAATTCAGAGCGGGGATTTTTTTTAGCGTTTCACAATATTTCTAAAATATGGTCTCACAACCTGCGTTATTGTACCAGTTTTGATTTTCACACACCGACACACCAATTTTATGCATTGAAATTTACCTGCCAAGTTCAGAAATGGAAGGATGCGTGGCTTACGCTATTGTAGATGGGAAACTATTTTCGCCCATTTTCAGCCTTCTTTTCATCCTGTCTGAAATTTTTCCCAGTTTTTTTGATTCTCGTTAGGGGTTATCCCCTTTTACAGTGTCTTGTTTATGTAAATTGAATTTTAATTTGGTTTTTCTCTTTTTAATCAACGCTTCTTTGGAAGCGTTGGCTGTTTTTTGCTTAATATTTTTCATTTTGAAAAACGATTCATTGGAAGGTGCTCAATTGCTGCGAAATTTGATTTTTTCAAAATAAAATAATGAATTTGGATTATTGGCAAAACAAATACAGTTTATCGCCCATTAAAATTGCATTAATTTGAAATTAAATTTTGATTCTTGATTGACAAAACGGATTAAATCGCCCAATTTTGCGGCGTCAAAATCGATATAACATTCTCAACATTGGATTCTTGTAAATCAAAAACCGAATTTGCAAAATCTGTTAAACCAAAAAAAAATTATTCCATGAAGAACATCCTAAGTATCCTTGCAATCGTCAGCTTTATGGCTGCCACACAGGCTCAGTCCTACAAGTTCAACATCAGTGCAGGCATCGGATTCGAGCCTACCACAATGATGGACAAAGCCGAAACGAACGGTATCCCTGTGACTTTCAAAGCGGGTTACCAGATTTCACCGCTTTTCAGCTTAAACGCATTTGGAGGCCACAGCTCCGCCACATCTTCACCCACAATTGTCAATGATGGCTTGGCGCTAACCACTACCACAAAGCAGACTTTTGTAGGGCTTCGGGGTGAATTGAAGAAGGGCCTAGGAGAGCGTTTTGAAGTATATGGTGGTGCTGCCTTGGGTTACGTCCACCAAAATATTGAAGAAAAGACCAGCACTGGTGATGTCTTTGTGAGGAACCCAGACGCACCGTCACCAAACAATCCCAATGCTTCCGCAGGTAGGATGTTGTACGCTGGCTTCGTGGGCACCAATTTCTACCTTCTCAAAAACTTGGGAATCTACTCGGAGATTGGAGCTGGCGTGACACTCCTGAATTTTGGCCTAACAGCCAGGTTCTGATTGATGTAGGAATGAATTAGTTTTACGATACTCAAATACTAAAAAAGTCCTGGTGCGCTGTCAGCGGCCAGGACTTTGTTTTTTTGGCAGATTTAGTGCCTATCGTTAGCACTTTTTTGATTGAGAAACAGCTGCCTGCTTTTCGGCAGACAGTAATCTTGAAGCTTTGACGAAGGAGTTTTTTGAGCAGCAAATTAGCGCTGCGTTGTTCAAAAAAGACAAAGACCCTACTTCAGAAGCCACTGTTTATGGCCAAGATGGAGCGGCGGATAGGCACCTGTCAACCCTACGAATCATCAACTTGCCACAAAAAAAATCGTGAATTAATTGCTTTGTGGCAGCGAACCTTGTGCGGCCTGGGCTGCCAAGGTAATCGAGGTCATGCTTTTGTGAATGTCTTCCCTTGACGACATGAAAATTTCAAGGTAATCCATTTCTTTTTCCTTGGTGCCGTTTTTCAAAATGGCAACTTTGGGCTTGCCAGAAAGCGTTTTTATCTTAAAACCCGGGAATTCATTGCCATCACGGTTTGGAATTATTTCAATTTTCTTGAAGTCCGTGTCAATGCTTGTCAAGTTTACTTGGGTTGTAATGGTGCTTGAACCTGACTTGTTTTCAATCAAAAGGTTCATGTTGTCGTCCACCAAAATGGTTACTTCTCCAATATTGGGAACCTTACCTGCTGCACGCTTGTAGGCTTCTTGCAAAGATTGAAGTGCTCGTGTTGCAACCGCTTTCGTGTTTCCTTCATCCACTGAATTGGCTTTAAGCTCGTCAGATTTAGTGCTACCTTCAGCAACTGGGATGTGTTTTTTTTCGCCAACGGCCTGCGCATTGACCACATCGGGATTTTCTCGGTTGCAGGAAAAAAGGATACCTGAAAAAAGTACCAGTATCAAAGAGATTTTTAACATGGGAAAATTTTTATCGGTTAAGATGTTTAAGTTTCATCAAGCGGAATTGCTTGACTTCATATTTAAAGCAAACTTAATGCCTTTTGTTAAAGCGCTCACATTTTGGGCCTATCAAATTTGATTTAACACTCAAAAGGAATGTCCGTAATTGACAAATTGCGTGTTTTGCTCGACTTTTTTTGTCGTTATGTAGTTTTTTTGAAAACTTCTTGTTTTGTTTGCACTTCAATGTTCAATCTAATCTACGCTATAACAAAAAAAATCTCATCCTAAGCGATTGATTTCCAATCAAGAAGTTCATTGACAAATAGAGACAGTCGAGAAAGATTACAAAACGTTGGGTGTTAAAACATCCACAATCACAATCCTATCGCCTGAGGAGGCGAAATAATTCAACCTTCGTGACTGCATCCATGAAATCGGCGGCCTAAAGTTCGTAGCCTCCTCTATCTACAAAGTGAACTAACTGTTTGTTTACCAATCTTTTATGTGAACGATTTATTTGTTATTGAGTGGTTTGTTGAAAATCTAATATTCAAGCATTATTAGTGTTGAAAATTTCTAAAATTCATAACCTCAATGGCTGATGTTTGCCCGTTTAAGGCTTTCGCACTTCTGGTGTGACTTCATGCTATCAAATCAGTCTAACAATAAGGCTGTAACCAAAGGGTAAATATATGAAACATCAATTACCATATTTAGGAGAAATCCTATCCACAAAAGGGATAAGAAGTGGCGCAGTCCTTCCTTGTTCTTTTGCTGCATCCCAAAATATTCAGGTTATTGTTCAGGATAACTTGGGCAGGGCCTTCATAACCAAATCCTTCGACGTAGATGAAGCTACTTCCAAACTGGAATTTGATACATCAAGGCTAAAATCAGGTAATTACCATGTTTGGATTTACATGGGTGACCAACAATTCATCAGGAACTTCACCGTTGAAAGCAAGGCTCAAAAAAAGTCTGGATTGATCCAACAAATTTTTAAAATATTTAGCTAAAGTCAGCTAAGTAATATACAAGTGCTTGATAATCAGTCGTTTTAGGCGTTTCTTGCTCAAGCCCTTGTTAGGTATAGAAGCACGTTGGCTTCTATCCTTCTCAGAATGTCCTGTGTGTCAATCCTGTTGAATTTGCGGCCAGTTAGCAGCTCAAATAGTTCAATATACCTTTCAGAAACAGATTCTACGAAAACATCCGGCATCACAGGCATGATATCGCCGTCGTGACCTTGAAAACCGTAGGACATGAGCCATTCCCGCACAAACTCCTTGGAGAGTTGTTTTTGTTGCTCCCCGTTTTTTTGACGGTCTTCGTACCCCTCCAAGTAGAAATACCTGGAGCTGTCCGGCGTATGTATCTCGTCAATCAAGTAAATCTTGCCATCTTTTTTTCCAAACTCATATTTCGTGTCCACAAGTATAAGTCCTTGATTAGCAGCCATTTGAGTGCCCCGTTCGAACAAGGCATAAGTGTACTTCTCCATCAACTTGTAGTCCTCTTCGCTCACAATCCCTTGCTGGATGATGTCTTCCCGTGAAATATCCTCGTCGTGTCCCTCGTCAGCCTTGGTCGCTGGCGTGATGATGGGGCTGGGGAATCGGTCGTGCTCCTTCATGCCATCTGGTAAGGCGACCCCACAGAGTTCCCGCTTGCCCGATTTGTAGGTGCGCCAAGCATGACCGGTCAGGTAGCCACGCACGACCATTTCGACCCGGTAAGGCTCACATCGGAGGCCCACTGCAACGCTGGGGTCGGGCGTAGCTATCAGCCAATTGGGGCAAATATCCCTCGTGGCCTCCAAGAAATGGGCAGCGATTTGGTTCAACACTTGGCCCTTGTAAGGTATCGGCCTCGGCAAAATATGGTCGAAGGCCGAGATGCGGTCAGAGGCAATCATCACCAGTTTATCACCAATCGAATACACGTCCCTTACCTTGCCGTGATAGACCGCAGTTTGCCCCGGAAACTCAAAATTCGTGCGGGTAATGCACCTTTTCTCTATTGACTCCATGTGTTTTTTCTGATTTTGGGCAAATGTAGGGACTAAACTCCGATTGGTTAAAAACAAAAAGGCCCGACTTGTGCTGCCGGGCCTTTTTGTTTTATGTTCAACTATTTCTAGAAATCAAAGGTCTTTGACCGAGTTTCTATCAGAAACAATGTCTTTCAATTCTTTCAGCATCTCGTACTGATGGGGCGCCACCCGTTTGAATGCCTCCTTGATGGCTACAAAAGTCCCTTTTTCAACGGCATCGTTGCCTATCTGCTTGATTTGCACCTTCACGTACTCCATGTCTTCCATCAGCAACGACTTGAGGGACGGGATGTCATGCCAGTCGCCCTCCACGGCCAAGCCTTCGTCCAACTGGCCATCCGATTGCTGCACAGGGTCTAGGGCAATGAACTTGTCATTGGCCTCCAAGGGTAGTGCTTTGGCTTGAGCGGTCTGGTGGTTGGGGAGTGCCCACGACTCATCTTTTTTGCCATCGCCGAGCATGAAGACCTCTAGCCCACGCTCCCGGATGCGATAGATTATCAAACTTGCAGTCTTGGAGAATTCCATGTCTAATTTTTGTACGAGTGAAACAGGTTAACTCGGTTTTGGTTTATTGGCCACAAAGAAACGGGTTTTTCAATAAACACAACGGTTTTTCAACAAACGAGTTCATTTGCCAAGCTCCTGCGCCCGGTCAAAAGCGGCCACCGCTCCGTTTACAATGTCCTGAAAAACAGCGTTTTGTGAAAAAGAGCCGAGTGCTGCCTCGGTTGTTCCACCTTTGGAAGCCACTTTTTTAATCCATTCCTCACAGGAGAAATCCGACTGGTGGAACAGGTCAATCGCCCCCTGAAAGGTCTGGCTGACCAGCAGTTCCGCCTGTGCCTCGTTGAAGCCGACCTGCCTTGCAGCTGAAATCAGGGCATTCATAAAAAACCAAACGTAGGCCGGGCCACTTCCCGAAATAGCCGTGGCGGCGTCAATCAGCGTTTCGTTTTCAACGTAAATGCTCTTGCCCGTGGTGTTGATGAGGTTCTGTACCGTGACCAGTTCTATCCTCGTCACGGCGTCGGTAGAGGTGAAGGCCGTCATGCCCATGCCGATTTGGGCGGGCAGGTTGGGCATGGCCCTGATGATTTTATGGATGCCCAGTGCTGCTGCGATTTTTTCCATTTTCACCCCGGCCATGATGCTGAGGAACACCTGCTGCGGGTCAACCATCGGCCTGATTTTTTCAAACAAAACGGCTGAATCCTGTGGCTTGACGGCCAAAATGACAAGGTCGGCACTGGAAAGGCAGTCCTCTGGATGCTTGCAGATGGAGCCAATGTCCAAGTTTTCCAATTCTGGCCATTTTTCCTCCGATTTTTCAAGAATCATGAGGTCTTTTTTGGTCGTGACGTGCGACCGCAGGAAGGATTGGGCGTAGGTCAAGCCCATATTACCCCCGCCGATGATGAGGATTTTCATGCTGATTTTTTACAAATGGAAACTGGTTTTGGTTGGATAGGACACCGGGTGTAAACGAAAAATCAAGCCTATTTTGTTTCAAAACAATAGACAAAGAATGCAAACTGGAAATATTGTCCCTTTAAGCTTTAGGTTTCTTTTCCGACCGCTCCTTGATTTTGCTTACCAGCAAATTTGCCAATAAAATCATGGCAAGGAAAAAGGAAAACCGGGCTATCATGTCACCCCAACGCACATAAAACGTGATGCGGTCGTTGAACTTGATGTTTTGCCGGATGGCGGCTTCCTCGCCGTATTTGGTAGGCTGCTGGATGTCGCCACGCTGGTTGATGAAGCAGGAAATGCCCGTGTTTGCGGAGCGGGCAATGCTTTTGCGGGTCTCGACTGCCCGCAGCCGGGCAAAGGCCAAGTGCTGTTTGTGCCCGCCAGAATTGTCCCACCAACCGTCGTTGGTCATGATGAATGTGGCCTCGGCACCTGCACGGACATAGCCACCGTTATAATCTCCAAAGATGCTTTCGTAGCAAATGGACGGTGCCACCCGCCCGCTCTCGCTGGGGAATGCCTCCCGCAAACGCTGCGTGCCGTGCCCCTCCACCGAGCCGTCGAGCTGGTCAACGATGGGTTTCAGGAAAAACAAAACCTCGTGGTAGGGCAGTATCTCCGCACCCGGCACCAGCTTGGATTTGATGTAAAATGGGGTGCTGTCCGCACCGCTTTCCAATTGGATGGCCGCATTGTAGATTTCGATGAACTCGACCGAGCCATTTCTTTCAATCCGCCGGGTACTGCGGGTGTGCGGCTCCCCTTCGCCGAATACTTTCAGCGCACTGATGCCCGTCACGAGCTTTACGCCGGGGTGTTTGTCCAGGAAATCCTTGGCTTGCTGGATGGCTGGATAGCGCTCCAGTCGGTCGGTTTGCACGTAGCCAAAACTGGTTTCTGGCCAAACGAGGTACTTCGTGTTTTCGCCGACTGCTTCTTCCGAAAGCCGCAAAAAGGTCTGCATTTGTTCCCGTTCCGAAACCTCGAATTTTTGGTAATGCGGCTCAAAATTGGGCTGCACCACGGCCACTTCCACGTCCCGGCCTTCGTCCTTTTGGTTGAAATACCAGACAAGCGACCCGACTATCGGTAACAAAACCAGGAGCTTGATGCGCCAAAAAGCCCACCCGTGTTGCAGGGCTGCCTTGGGTGAAAAGCGGAACTCGCATTTTTCCAACAGCTTGAAAGTCAATACGTTAGCTGCCAATACCCACAGCGAACCACCGAACACGCCAGTGTACTCATACCACTGCACGATTTGCGGCCATTGGGCAAATGCGTTGCCGAGCGTCAGCCACGACCACGAGATTTCCCAGTTCAGGTGCAGGAACTCAAAGCTCAGCCAATAGGCCACCAAGGAGAGGTAGCCCGTCTTGGGCAGGTATAGCCTCGTTTTATGAAAGAACCAAATCGGCACGTACATGAACCAAGCGTTTAGCCAAATCGCCACGATGCCAGCAATGAAGGCTGTATTGCCCACCCACCAGGTAACGAGGATGTTCCATAGGACAAAGGCGTGGTAGATGTAAGGGCGGATTGACGGATTGCGGATTGCGGATTGCGGATTAGGGGCGTTGCGTTCTTTGGCTATTTCGTATTCGATGATGAGGAGGGGGACCCAGGCGATGAATAGGAGGATGGTCGAGGGGAAGGGGGGGAAGCTGAGGGCCAACAACACGGCGCTGAGGGTGCTGAGGCCGAACCAGCGGAGGCCCTTGGGGTGGTGGGTGTATTTTTTCCAGAACAGCAGGACGATGCTTGCCCAGGCCAGCACGAAAAAGAACAAAGGGCGGTGGCCCCAAAGGGTCTCGGCTTGCCAAAGGCTGTACAAGTTCCAACCAAGGGCGAGGGTGGCAATGGAGGTGGTGGCAAGCAGGCCGAGCCTGAGGCGGTTGTTCATTTCGACAGTTTTTTCAACACCTTTTCAATGCGCTTTTGTTGGCTTTCCTTCGGCAATTCCGGCAGCCAGGATTTCAGCAATTCCAAGAATTCCGCTTTGTGCGTGGATGTAACCGCAGATGCAGCGCCCTCTGCGTAGGAAGGGAACTGGTTGTCAGGGCAGCGCTGCATCTGCTCCAGCAACAACGGGAAACACTCGGCCCTATACTGTTCCGTTTGCGATAGTTTAACCAAAATGCCCACCGCATGGTCACGGGTGATGACCGAACCTACGTCGGCGACCGATAAAATCAAGGGCAAATGGGCATGGACGCCTGTTGGGTTTACCCCCGCAATATCGTCGAAGGCGGTCATGGCTCCCCAAACGAGGCGATTGTTCTTTCCTTTCAGTAATGCAATGAACAAGTCCACCTCTCCCGCAATCAATGAAGGTTTCAAATAGCCCACCTCGTACAGTGTCTTGATGGCGTCGCTTTGGAGGTTCTTGTCCTTGCCTTTCACGATGCCCACCAATTCAGCCACGGCGGCCTGGTCGTTGCCTTCGGCAATTTTCTTGGCGAGGATTTGATTTGGCACTTCGTCTCGGCGGCCAAGAGAAGTGGCGAGTTGATTAATTATTGGCATCCGAAGGTACCTTGTTTCTTTTTTTGAAATAATCCAAGGAGAGTATA
>JALOMF010000602.1 GCA_025455635.1 Saprospiraceae bacterium
ACGCAGCTTCTAAAGGACCTTCTAAATCGTTGATTGACCGGAAAATTTTCTTCTATCGCGGATAACGGGTTTTCAAATTTACTTTCGCTTTAAGTTCTCGACGTGAACTGTTTGGATTGTAGCACCTTGGCGCTGGCGCAGATTGTTTCAACGTAAATCAACACAGTCTGGATATCTATAAATCTTGAAATCGCTTATTAATAATGAAGTTCTGTGTCTCAATCTCTACGATGCTGTACACGTTGATAAAACTTCGCAATGTCCAGGCCACAATTCAAACATCTGGGTCTGCCAGTACTCCACGTGCTTCTGTGTGAGTTGCATGGAAGGGTCCCTCCTCCTAAGAAAGTCTTCCAGATTTCGCTAACCCGCACCGCCCGACTGCTGCGGCACGGCACTTTGGCGGCACTGCCGGATTTGATGTGCAGTTTGAAGACCCGGACAACCTGATTACCATTGATGTTTCTCCTACAATAGGCTTTTTTGTAGCGGACAATTTGGCTTTAGGCGGTGCATTGACATTGGGAACCACAAAAGCTGGAGATTTTTCCCTTACGAACTACGGCATTGCACCATTTGGGCGCTACTATTTCGGAACTGGCATGACAAGGATTTTTATCCACGGTCAATTTGGCTTTGCTGGAGTCAAATTTGACTTAGGCGGCGATAACGAAGAAACCAGCTCAGGTACTGCCTTGTTGATTGGCCCTGGCGTGTCTTTCTTCCTCAATAAGCATGTAGCCATTGAAGGTGTTCTCGGCTATACGAAGCAATTCGGGGATGTAGATACAAGTGACCTTGGACTCCGCTTCGGCGTTCAGGCTTATTTCGGTGGAGAATAACATTGTTTAATCGCCACTCAAAAGAGATTTAATTGTACAAAAGGAATGGCTGCGTGGTTTCCATGCAGCCATTTTTTAATTTTGCTCCAAACTTTCGTCCATGCAAAACATCCTTTTCACCATCACCGACGGCGTCGCCACCATCCGCCTCAACCGCCCATCCGTCTTCAACTCCTTCAACCGGGCAATGGCGCTCGAACTGCAAGCCGTCCTTGATGAATGCAACCACGACCACAGCGTCCGGGCCATTTACCTGACGGGCGAGGGCAAGGCGTTCTGTGCCGGGCAAGACCTCCAAGAAGTCAGCGACCCGGACAACTCGCCCAGTTTCAAGACCATCTTGGGCGAGCACTACAACCCCATCATCGAGCGGCTACGGAGCATCGAAAAACCCATCGTCTGCGGGGTGAACGGCGTGGCTGCTGGCGCTGGCGCAAACATCGCCCTTGCCTGTGATGTGGTAGTGGCTGCCGAATCGGCCAGTTTCATCCAAGCTTTCAGCAAAATCGGTCTCGTGCCGGACAGCGGCGGCACCTACTTCCTGCCCCGTCTCATCGGCTTCGCAAAAGCTTCTGCCCTGATGATGCTCGGCGAAAAAGTGTCGGCAACGGATGCTGCCGCAATGGGCATGATTTACAAGACACTGCCCACGGAAGGCTTTGACGGAGCGGCTCTCGCCATTGCGCAGCAACTCGCCCAAATGCCCACCAAAGGGCTTGGTTACACGAAACGACTCCTCAATATGAGTTTTGAAAACATCCTCTCCGAGCAATTGGAAGCCGAGGACAAATACCAGACCCTGGCGGGCGGCACGGCAGATTACCGGGAAGGGGTGACGGCGTTTTTAGAGAAAAGGAAGCCAGTTTTTAAAGGAGAATAGGGTTTCAAGTTTCAAGTTTCAGGGAGGGCCGTGCAGTTTGGCAGTGACTTCCCTGAAACTTTGAACCTGAAACCTTAAACCACCTCCCCCCATTCCTGCGTCAATTTCCTAAAATACCCCTGCACCTCTGCCAGCACCTCCAGCTTGCTTTTGTTGATGATTTGGCGACCGTCAATCTCCGAAACCCTCGTCAATTCGCCCATCGTACCCGTGCAGAAAACCTCGTCGGCGGTGTAGAATTCCGTTATCGAAAGGTTTCTTTCCAGCACGGGAATCCCGTTATCCTTGCAGATTTCAATGACCAAGCCACGGGTGATGCCGGGCAGGCAGGCATCCGGGGTGGGGGAGAGCACCTGCCCATTGCGGATGCAAAAAATGTTCACGCTGTTCGTCTCCGCTACGAAGCCGTTCGAGTCGAGCATGATGGCCTCGTCGGCCCCGGCGTAGTTGGCTTCGATTTTCGCTAAGATATTGTTCAACAGGTTGTTGTGGTGGATTTTGGAATCCAAAAACATCGGGTTGTTCCGGCGGATGCTCGACGTGATGAGCTTGATGCTCGGTGGGTAAACGGGTGGCTTCCACTCCGCCAACACGATGAGCGTGCAGCCGAATTGGTTCAACCTAGGGTCCATGCCGGAGGTGATTTTTTCGCCCCTCGTCAGCGTGAGGCGGATGTGCGCCCCATCGAACATGCCATTGGCCCGCAGCGTCTGCCGGATGGCGTCGGTGATGAACTCATTGCTCGGCACATTGGCGAAGCCGAGCGCATGGGCCGAGTTCTGCATCCGCTCCAAGTGGCGGTCGAGGCAGAAGATGCGGCCATCATAGACCCGGATGCCCTCCCAAACCGCATCGCCGCCCTGCACTGCGCTGTCGAACACGGAAACCTTCGCCTCGGCCCGTGGCCAGAGTCGGTCTTTCACCCAGATTTGGATGTCGTTGTTTTTATCGTTGAATTGTTGTTGCATGATTTGATGCTGTTTTTTTGACGCTGAAAGACGCTGATTTTTATGATGCTTTATGTTTTTTCACGTAACCCAAACATAATAACTCATAAAAATCAGCGTCTTTCAGCGTCAAAAATTCGTTTTTGCGCAGCAAAAACAACCT
>JALOMF010000603.1 GCA_025455635.1 Saprospiraceae bacterium
TTTTCGCAAACGGCTCCAGCGAGCGGCCCACGTGCGCCCCCACGTCAATCATCACCCGGTGCGGGTCGCCCTGCATGAGCAGCTGCTCGGCGATGTCCACCTCGTCAATCATGCCGGGGTTCTTGAAGTAGTACCACTTCTTTTGCCACGACGAAGGGAGGAGACTAAAAAGCAATTTCTTCATTTGAATTTGGTTGAAAACTAGCGCAACAGGGTCAAGTCACCCTTGTAGGACAGTTCTGTGCCGTCCCGCAATGTTACGATGATATGGTAAACAAATACGTCGGCCACGGCATCCTTTCCCTGGAATTTGCCGTCCCAGCCGTATTGCGGGTCGTTGGCCGGGATGTTGTTGGCCTCGAAAACTGCCTCGCCCCAGCGGTCGAAGATGCGCAATAACCGTACCTCCTCCACGCAGCCGCCCAGTATGTGAAATACGTCGTTCATGCCGTCGTCGTTGGGGCTGAATGCATTCGGAATGTGCGCCTGCCTGTCGAAGCCGACCCGAACCCTGATGCTGTCGGTAGCCGAGCAACCGTTGGAGTCGGCTACGGTCAGTTGGTAGGTCGTGTTGGCAAATGGGTTGGCGATGGGCGTAGCGCAGTCCGTGCAGCTCAGAAAGTCGGCTGGCGACCAAGCGTAGGAAGCTGGTTCGATGTTGAAGCTCGGTTCCAAGGTCGTGGAATCGCACATCTCGGTCATCACGCTGGCGGGCAGGTCAATTATTATTTTATCTGGGGAATCAATGTTGAAATATTGGCGCCACACGCAGCCGAACGTGTCGAGTATCCGGTACTCGTATCCGCCGTGGTATAGACTATCGTAAAAGGTCTGGTTGCTTGGTGTTGGCTCCAACAAATAAAAAAGCAGGTTCGGGTCGTCGGTGATGAAAGTGACCGTACCATCATTATCGCCAAAGCAGGTGGCGGGTGTGGCCTCTGACGATACGGTAGGGCGTTGCGCAGCCAGCAATTGAACCGAGTCCACCACGGCGCAGCCATTGGCGTCGGTGATGGTGACGGTGTAGGTGCCTAGGTCGAGCTGCGTGAGGTAGCTGGTATGCACGGTGTCAATCCCCCAATCGAACGAGTAGGGTGCTGTGCCGCCGCTAGGGATTGCCGTCACCGAACCGTCGAACCTCAGCGGGCAGGCGGTCTCCACGGCGAAAACAACCACGAATGGACAGGCTTGCCCTGTGGCTGTTTTTCCCAAAAACAAAAACAAGAAAAGGGCGAGCCATCGGATGGTGGCTGCGCTTTTTTTACCAAAAAACAAACTGGAAATGCCCGATACGTTCATTTGGATTCAGGCAGTGATTTTGCAAAGAATCTGACCGGCACGGGTCTCCAGACTTTGGAACTGGTAGCCTTTTTCGATGACGAAGCGAAGTACCTCGGTCACGTTGGTGTTGAAAGCTGGCAAGAAATCGGGGTGTACTTCGAAGATGATGAGCCTTGGCTTGTCGTTGCTGGAGAGGAGCTTGTCCATGCCTTTGAGGCATATCATTTCGGCGCCTTCGATGTCAATTTTCACGACGGTGGGCGGCGGGATGGCCTTGGCAGCTAGCAGCCCGTCAATGGTCTTGATGGGTACTTTGACCGTGGTGGAAATGCCGTTCACTTTGCGCAAACTGGGCGAAAAACCGCCAGAACCAGCCGTGAAAAGCTCCAGTTCGCCCTCCTCATCGCCCACGGCACATTCCATGATTTGATAATTGGTGATGCCGTTCAGCTCAAAATTGCCCCGGAGACTGGCCACGTTTTCGGGGTCTGGTTCGAAGCTGATTACCTTGCCCAGATTGGCTTTTTGGGCCGATGGGATGGACAGCGCCCCGACCGATGCGCCGATGTCATATAGCACGTCGTTGGGTTTGAGTGCTGCCAGCAGGTCAACGATGAGCTCTTTTTCCCAGCCCCATTTTTGCAGTCGGAAGCGCTCTACGGGGTTTTTGATGTGAAAACGCACCGGGTTTTGGTCCACCACGAAGTCCTTGTGGGTGTGGATGAAGGGGTAGGAACGGTACTTGCTGAATATACTGTCAAGCTTCTTGAGCATGGTGTCGGATTTTTTTTAATCGGAAAAATGGTGGACTTTCGCCCACTGTCCCAAACAAACGGGATACCAAAGGGCAAAGTTACGACTTAGGACTAAGGGTTGCTGTAGCCACGGCCAAAATCAATCAACATGGGCGTCGTCAAAAGGCAGGGAATCAAGCAGAGCGTGGTCACTTATGTGGGCGTGGTCATTGGCATGGCGAATACCCTGTTCATTTTTCCCGCATTCTTGGCGAAGCAGCAGATTGGCCTCATCAATTTCGTGCGGGAGACGGCCATCATGTTTTCCCTCTTCGCCTTTTTGGGCAGTGCAGAGCTGATTGTCCGGTATTTTCCCCATTTCAAAGATGAAAAAAACGGCAACAACGGATTCCTCTTCCTCTTGTTGGCCATCCTGACGGCAGGCTGTTTGATTTTTACCATCGTTTGGCTGGTGTTCAGGGAGCCGATTTACGCATTTTTTAGCCTAAAAGCGGAGTCGGCGCTCTACCTGCAATTCCTCTACCTTGTGCTGCCGTTCACCATTCTGATTGCCTACGGCAACTTGTTTACCTTCTACGTTTCCAATTTCCAGCGCATCGTGGTGCCTGCTGTCATCAACGAGTTTTTGCCAAAGCTGGGTATGCCGCTGCTAGTCATCGGTTTTTACCTCAAATGGATAAGCTTTGAGACCATCCTGTACGGCTCGCTCGGCATTTACTTTGCCATTTTGATAGCGCAAATGTGGTACGTGCGCCGCTTGGGGCAGTTGCGGCTGCGCCCAAAACTGAGCGCC
>JALOMF010000604.1 GCA_025455635.1 Saprospiraceae bacterium
TTTCGGAAAGCTGCCGCCCCCCCGGACGGATTGGATTGCATGCGAAAATAACCCAAAGCCTTTAATCTGCATAACATTCTTATATCCAACCCCGCTTCCAGCACCCCACCAAATGATCATCCACCATCCCAGTCGCCTGCATGAACGCATAGCAGATGGTGCTGCCCACGAACTTGAAGCCCCGTTTTTTCAAATCCTTCGACATGGCGTCGCTCTGCGGCGTGGAGGCGGGCACTTGGCCTAGCACCGTCCATTGGTTGACGATGGGCTGCCCGCCGACGAACTGCCAGATGTATTTTGCGAAGCTGCCGAACTCCTCCCGCACCTTCAAATAAGCTTTCGCATTTTCGATGAACCCATTGATTTTCAGGCGGTTGCGAACGATACCTGCATCGTTCATCAAGGCAACTCGCTTGGCCTCGTCGTAGGTGGCCATTTTCTCCGCATCGAACTGGTCGAAGGCGAGGCGGTAGGTTTCCCGTTTATTCAGGATGGTGAGCCAGCTCAGCCCGGCCTGAGCGCCTTCGAGGCAGAGCATTTCGAAAAGCTGTTGGTCGTCGTGGCAGGGGGTGCCCCATTCTTCATCGTGGTAGTTGATGTAAATGGGGTGGGAGAGGCACCAAGGGCAGCGGGTGGGTTGGTCAGTCATAGTTAATTGGATAAAGTTGATGGGCAAAGATAGGCGACCGCCAAAAAGCCGCTACATGGAATTGCCCCGAGCTACAACAATTTTTTACCGTTGCGGAAAAACCAGTGATTCCTACACATATTAGATTTTTTGGCATAGAATTTTATATAACATAAACTGCTAACCCGTGCGATACTGAAAATCGTGTAGCTGCGGGCTGGCAATTTGCCTTCTTCCTACAACAAAAGCAGCCGTTGCCGCACTTGCGGAGCCACAAAGTATGAGAAAACTGCATCTGCCTTGGCTGCCACATTCGTCATTCGTCATCCGTTGATTGGCCTTTTTTCAAGGACTTTTTGAAAACAGGTGGCCAATGACAACCTACAGGGGCCTAGCCTCCTGAAGTTTTTTCCGAAGATTATTTCACTGTAACGTACCCGGCCTGAATGGGCCTTGAGGCGACCAGATTTTCATTGTTTTCACTTAACCGAGTATTTTATGAACCACATGTTTGATTATCTCAAGAACAAAAAAGGCAGCGTGGCCAAATGGGCTGTGCTGGCTTTGCTGTTGCTGTCTGGCACGGGACTTTGGGCAGAAGGCTCGAAGGACTTTGTAGGCTACGGAGGCTACCGCCTGTTCCTCGACAACCGGAACGAGCAGCAGTTGAAGGTTTACGCCGCAGCTGGCGAATTCATCAATGTCGGAGCCAGCCACGTAGGCATTTCCGGTGGCTACATCAAGGTGTACCGCCCCGACGGTGTGCTTGCTACCACTTTTGACGGCACGGATGGCACCAACACCGCCATCATTTTCAACAACACCCAGGAAGCCAATGGCCCTATTGGCGGCTCCAACGGCTACACCCCCGGCATCGTTACGGTGGCTCCGGGGCAAGGCGGCATCTGGACCGTGGTCATGGCCTTCCCGACCTACCAAGCGTCCAATTTTCAGAACATCCTGAACAGTGCGCCCTGGAACCGTGCTACGCACCAGCCCACCGTGCCGACGGTCATCACTGCCTGGGACATCACCGTGTCTTCCAGCGGCGCTGGCAATCAAGGTGGCATCCTAAAAACAGGCCGGGTCTATTCCAACGAGTACGTCTCCGTCATCAGCCAGAATGGCTTCATGACTTCCCCTGAGTTTTTTGTGCTGACAAGCGGCGGCTTTTTGTACGAAGTGAAATTCATGGAAACCGACCCCTACCGCTTCCCGATTACCTCCGTTTCGAGGGGCATCGTGGACAACAACGCAGTGCCTACCTACGCCTCGCACACCCGCGACGGCGTGGTGCGTTCGGCTGACCCGCTTGCTTGGGTACTCGGTGAAAAATATTACTACGAACCGCAAGCGGCGGACTATCCGAGCAAGAACCTGATAAACAACAAGATTTTCTTCAGCCGGCCTGATAAATCAATGCCGACATCGGCCTTGACCACCGATATTTTCAGGAACAACACCCACACGACTTGGCTGCTCAACGTGCCTTCATCCTTGGAGCCAGAACTTTCCAATTTTGAAATCAGGGCCAACAGCACCACGGGTACCAACTGCATCCCCGGCGCCATCGAAGAAGGCGAAGGCGTGTGGATTGGGTTCCACTCTTCGCAGGGCGGCATCGCCTACCTGTCGCTCGACCTCAACAACGACGGCGACTTCGTGGACATGACCGACGTGAACCTCAACAAAATCATCAACGCTGGCCCCGACTCCATCTACTGGAACGGCCGCGACGGTTTGGGCAACGTCATCACCTCCACGGCCAGCTTTACCTTCCCCTACAAGCTGGAGCTGCGCGATGGCGAGACGCACATCCTGCTCTCCGACATCGAGAACAACGCAGGCGGCGTGCTCATCAAGCTCCTCAGCGATGTGAAGGCTTCGTCGTTTGACCAGTTTTTCTACAACCATACCAATGTGGGCGGGCCCATGAGCGGCTCCAACCCCAACGGAATACCTGCCCCGACCAATGTTCCTTTTGTTTACCAAAGCAATTTTGGCGACAACAAAATCCTCGACTACTGGGCATTCGTGACCTACTCAGGTGCTGGCTTTGGCACTTTCGTGGTTGACGTCGTTGACAACTGCCTCGTGGCACCCATCCCGGATGGTGATGGTGACGGCGTCCGTGACAACCAAGACATTGACGACGACAACGACGGTGTGCCCGACAGGCGGGAGTTCTGT
>JALOMF010000605.1 GCA_025455635.1 Saprospiraceae bacterium
TTATCAAAGAAAATCAAGGTGGAAATGGTACCTGGCAGCTGCCGGGGCGGCCATCGTTTTGATTTCCATGTTCTACACGAAGTACCTGACGGATAAGCTTCAAGAGGAGGAAGAGAAAAAAGTGCAGCAGTTGAAGGTAGCCTACGAGACCATGAACGATACCATGCAGGTGGATGTCACTTTCCAGAACAATTTTTTCATCGAAAACACGACTGTACCTGTACTGCTGGTGGACGAAATGGGCAACCCTCAGATGGGCATCAATTTCGGGGAGAAAAATGATACCACCCTCTCGTTTTTGACCAAAAAACTCAAGGAATTTCAAGCGGAAAAAATCGAGCCTATCACCATCGCCACGCCTTATGGCAAACAGTTCCTCTACTTCGAGCATTCACTAATCCTCCGCCTCCTCAAGCTCTACCCCATCCTCCAGTTCATCCTCATCGCCGCCTTCATTGCCTTTGGTTACTTGGGCTTCAGTACCAGCCGCCGGGCGGAGCAGAACCGGGTATGGGCGGGCATGGCCAAGGAGACAGCACACCAGCTTGGCACGCCCATCAGCGGCATCGTGGCATGGATTGAGCACCTGCGGGCACTGCGGGAGGACGATGCCGAGGTGAACGAGGTCCTCGACGAACTCGGCAACGACGTGGTGCGCCTCGAACTCATCGCCGACCGCTTCTCGAAAATCGGCTCGGCACCGGAGCTATCGCCCGTCAACATCTTTGACGAGCTTGAAAAATGCCGGGCCTACATGCAGCGGCGGGCCAGCCGCAAGGTGGAGTTCCACTTCCCGCAACCCGCTGATTTTGAGCCAGTTACCGTCCGAATCAACTCTCACCTCTTCGAGTGGGTCATCGAGAACCTGCTCCGCAATGCACTTGACTCGATGGAGGGCACGGGCCGCATCAGCGCCAGCGTTTACCAAGATGCCACCAGCGTTTACATTGACCTGAGCGACACGGGCAAGGGCATTCCCACCAACAAGTTCAAGACCGTTTTCCAGCCGGGCTACACCACCAAGAAACGGGGTTGGGGCCTAGGGCTTTCCCTCACCAAGCGCATTATCGAAGACTACCATTCCGGCAAGATTTTTGTAAAAAAATCGGTGCTGAACGAAGGCACCACCTTCACCATCCAGCTACCGAAGTAGTTTACCCTGTTTTTAAATACTTTCTAAGCTGCTGCTTCGGGCATTGTCACAGTTATTGCTCCCCACTCATTTTCCAGCTACTTGCTTTAGGAATCTCATTTTCACCTGTATCACTGGGCATTGGCCCAAGACTATTTTTCTATGAACCTTTTTCCCAACTTCTTGAGGCTTTTGAGCCTTGCGCTTCTGCTTGTTTCTCCAGGTCAAATGCTTGCCTCCAACCCTGCAGCCTACGACTACGTGGTGACGGTGCTCGATGAAAAGGGCCAGCCCATGTTCGGCGTCAGCGTGTTCACCGATGACCAGCAGAAAGTGGCCACCACCACCGACGAGAATGGCAAGGCCACCCTCACCGACGTGAACAACAAGGAGGAAATCAATTTCACCTACATCGGCTACGTGAACCTCAAACTGCCGTTTTACGAAATACGGCGCAAGAACGGCATCATCCGCATGGTGCGCTCCGCAACGGAACTGGCCGAGGTCGTGGTCATTGGCCGCCGGGACGACATGCCCGCCCAAGTGCCCTACACTTACGCCAAGATTGACAAAAAGGACATCGCCTTCTTTGAGTCGCAGACCACCGCCGATGCGCTCTGGAACACAGCGGGCGTATTTGTTCAAAAAACCCAGATGGGCGGCGGCAGCCCCGTGCTGCGTGGCTTCGAGGCCAACCGGGTACTGCTCGTGGTGGACGGCGTGCGCATGAACACGGCAAACTACCGCAGCGGCCACCTCCAAAACTCCATCACCGTGGACAACGCCATGCTGGAGCGCACGGAGGTCATCTTCGGCCCCGGCTCCTTGCTCTACGGCAGCGACGCCCTCGGCGGGGTCATCCACTTCCGCTCAAAGGAGCCAAAACTGGCGCTCGACGACCGGGCACAGGCCATCGAAACGAGCTTCTACACCCGTTTTGCTTCAGCAAACGAAGAAAAATCCATACATGCCGACGTGAACTATGGCAAGAAAACCTGGGCGTCCATGACCAGCTTGACCTATACCGACTACAACGATTTGCGGAGCGGCGGCAACCGCCCTGACGGCTACGAGGATTTTGGCAAGCGCCTCTACTTCGTGCGCCGGGTGGGCAATACCGACCAAATCATCCAGAACGTGCTGGACAACGGCAAGGACAACTACAACGTGCAGGTGGGAACGGCATACGGCCAAATTGATTTCATGCAAAAAATCAAGTTCCAGCCCAACCGCAATTTCTACACCGTGCTGAACTTCCAGCAGAGCACCAGCACCGACGTGCCCCGCTACGACTTCCTGACGGAACTGACCGACGCCAACGACCCAACCAGTTTCCGCTATGCCGAGTGGTTCTACGGCCCACAGCGGCGGCTTTTGGCTTCGCTAAAATCGGGCTTCAGCAAGCCCACGGCGCTGTACGACAGGCTCATCATCATTGGGGCGTTCCAGCGTACGCACGAGAACCGCCTCCAGCGCAACCTGCACAGGAGCCAGCGCATTTTCCAGTTGGAAAACGTATTTGCCTACTCGCTCACCGCCGATTTTGACAAAAACCTCAATGACAGCGGGCGGAGCAAGTTCATGTACGGCGTTGACCTCAACCACAATGACCTTGTTTCGGAGTCGGGCCGGGTGAAAATCACGGACGAGAGCATCACCCGCAACGCCCTGAGCCGCTACCCC